>NZ_RZSU01000080.1:0-30908 GCF_003997585.1 Mesorhizobium sp. M5C.F.Cr.IN.023.01.1.1
GGACGCGATCTCGCCCTTGGCTGGTCTTATGGACCGGGATGCGGCTCCCGCGCGTCCTGACGCGCCGTAGGACTCGCCAATCGCCCATCCTGCGCCAGTCTGGTCAGCCGCGCATCGTCTTCGATCCCACTCGGCATGCGTCGGGTAGCACAACACCGCCCATCAAGATCGACTCCTTCAAGGAAATTCCACAGTCGCTCGCGACGGATGTTCGCCCTGGTTACAACAATCCAGGCACCATCCAGTGCAACACCTATGGAACGATAGTGACCTGCAATCGCATCGGCGCGGTGAACATCCCGGCTTCATCGACGACCTATGACGTTAACGGTGAGTTGCGCGACCGATACGTGGTGCGCTGCCTCCAATCCAAAGGCTTCACCGTCAAGATGGACGGCCGAGCCTGTGCCACAGAAGCTGAGACAAAAAGGGCCCTGGCAGATCGGGAGGCCGGGCAATTTCCGCAATGCGCTGTGAGAGCAGGTTCCTAAAGCACGCCCTTTCGGGGGGAAGGGGAAGCCGTGGTACGTACAAGAGGCGGGAAACGACATGACTAAACAATGGAACGTGACTAAGGCAATCGTCATAGGAGCGCTCTTCGGAGCGCTCTATTCGTTTCTAAAGGATGTTATCGAACCGCAACCTTTTGAGATCGTTGGCGGCCTATCCAGAGCGGTTGGAACGGGGTTCGGCCACGACGAATCCAGTTCGGGATATGAGGCGCAAGCGGAAGGGCAAGGAACGGCGTTCAGAACGGCGCCAGAAGGGCAAGATCAAGGTTGGCATCGACATTCCAACCCGCGAGGAGGTGAAGGCCATTGTCGGCGCCGTGGAAGGCCGCTGGAGGCCTTTGCTGTTGACCGCCATATTCACCGGCCTCCGTGCCTCGGAGCTGCGTGGCCTGCGCTGGATCGACGTGGATTTCGATAACAGGGCCATCCGTGTCCACCAGCGCGCCGATCGCTTCAATGAGATTGGCCAACCCAAATCCGAGGCGGGCGAAAGAACCGTTCCCGCCCCGCCGATTGTCATCAATGCGCTTCGGGAATGGAAGTTGGTTTGCCCGAAGCGGCCGACCGGAAAGCTTGATGCAGATGGCAATCCGATATTGGCCCTGGAACTGGTTTTCCCCAGCGGTAGCGGCAATGTCGAATCCCTAGCCAACATCATCAACCGTGGCCTGATGCCTGCCCAGGTCGCAGCAGGCGTGGCGTTCGATACCGGGGAGAAGGACGACAAGGGCAACCCGGTCATGAAGGCTAAATACACAGGGATGCACGCTCTGCGGCATTTCTACGCGTCATGGTGCATCAATCGCCAAGCCGACGGCGGACTCGGCCTGCCGCCCAAGGTGGTGCAGGAACGGCTCGGGCATTCCTCGATCATGATGACGATGGACGTGTATGGGCACCTATTCCCGCGCGGCGACGACGCGGAAGAACTGGCGGCAGCGGAAAAGGCTTTGTTAGGGATATGATGCGACCATTCGCCCTGTTGGGCTTGGTGGTCTTTGCGGGTTACCCAGTGATTTGGGTCGCAACGCGACATAAACGCAACATGAGACCGAAAAGTTGAACAATATCAACGCTCAATAGCGGACTGAAAATCCGCGTGTCGGTGGTTCGAATCCGCCTCTGGGCACCATTTTCCATGGCAATTGCTCAACGGTCCGACAGACGTTTCGTTGGACTTTGCCGGAAAATGCACGAGAGAGCAGATAAAATTCGACTTGGTCCAGGACACGGAAGGATAGTTGTGCCTTTTTGGAAATCGCACAAGAAATATAGCGCAGGAACGTGGGACGATCGGCTCGATGGATTATTTTCATGCGGGGTAAACTACTCCGGTAAGACTATCCTAGACGTGGGCTGCAATATGGGCATCGTCGCTTATGAAATCGCCAAACGCAGACCGGTCTACATCCACGGCATTGACATTCTAAAGCCACACACCCGCGTGGCGCGTTCTATCTTTCTAGGATCGAACGTAGAAAGTCGATTTGACACCATGAGTCTTGGGAGTCGAAAGCTTCAATCTGTTCTAAATGACCGTTACGATATCGTTCTTCTTCTCGCTGTGTACCAGCATGTCCGCAGGGGGTTGGGTCAGGAGGAGGCCGATCGCATCTTCATCGACATCATCAACCGCGCACAGACCATTGTGGCGCGAGTTCCCGACGAAGACGACGTCCGTCTTCAGTCTCTAATCGAGGGCGCGGGGTTTACCTTATCTGATCGCCACAAGTCGCCACGCGGCAGTACAGTTCTGGCTTATCATCGCCACTAGACCGGGCGGATGGCGATTGCCTGCGCGACTCACGCACCAGACGAATTTCCCGCGCGTATCGGCAAAATCACGTGACCTGAGCACATCATCGCGGCTTCGGCCCGCGAAACGTCTTTGCTCGCGTTGGGCGGATGACGGATTTGATTTGCTTGGTGATCCTCCATCCTTAGGGCAAACTGCCTGCCGGGGCTCTAGGAGGCGAAATGAGAGCACGCGCAGCAACGGTTGGAGATCTGGAAGCTCTTTTCCGTGATCTGTCCCAGCGGATATCGGACGAATACGCCGCGGCCGGCAAGGACAGCAAGATCGCCTACGACAATCTGATGATGAACTTGAAAGAAGGTCGGGCTCACGCGCTTGTCCAGGGCGAAAAGACCGTGGCGATCATCGCGTGGCACGAGCATAGCGACGCCGCCGATACGCTGTTCGCCGCACAGGAGGATTTCTTCAGTGCCGCGACCGTTCGCTTCTGCAAGCGGCACATTCGCCATATCCAGGCGCTCGCCGGCAACCTCCCTATTCATTCGCGCAGCTGGCTCCAGAGACCGGACGTCGCAAAATGGTTTCGGATAATCGGCTATGTCGAGCGGGGCCAGGAGAATGGCGCCAACCTGTTCGAACTGCCGCCGGCTCCGGCCGCATAAGAAATCCAGGCTTGTTGCAAAACGCTGCCTTTGAGTTCCGGCGGTGCCGCGCTCACGACGGTGTGCCAAAAAGGCCCGCCGCTCCATTTGCGAAGCGGCGAGGCCCCATATCTGGGGACAACTTCCAGGCTGTTGCCCGGCATTGCCTACCGTGCAATTCAGGTGCCAGACGACCTGACCCATAATGGGTCACCACAGCGGGAAGCGCGAACCATCCTTCCGCGATCACACCACTGCCAATACCGCGCAATTCCTGTTATTTTTCCTTGCGGCGGACCTGATTTCCGCCTGGCCGGCGCCCATCAGGCAACCTACCCCAACGCCCCCCCAAAGTGGCGCCGGCCAACTTCGCCGCTGACCCAATCTTCGCCACCGACAACGTCAAGCACGCCGTTGCGAGGTGCGAGGCCTGCGCGCAATCGTCGTCAGGCCCGATAGTCAGGGGCAGCGTTTCGAAGCCGACTCCAGAGAGGCGGACTTTCAAGTCGGAACGCCCGGCTGCGATTCCAATCCGACAGATCGCCTGGAATGACAGGACGATCCGACATAAATCCAAAAAACCGGTAGCAAGCTGCGGCCAGAAAGTGTTGAAGACGGTGCCGATCGCATTGAACGCGGCGCGATCCAGTTGCGCTCGGCAAGGCTTGATGATTTGTTGCCGCTTCAAGGAGAATGAATGATGCGCGAGCCTGTCGGTCAAGACGAATATGGGTCGGCCAACCCCTTCGACCCGGACGACCTGACGACGTTGAACGTGATGGGTCCGGGTGTGGCCAGCAACGATTTCGAGAAATACGCGGTCGCCGTGATCATCGTGTTCGGCGCCCTCATCGTTGGCGGCTTGATGGCCGCATGCCTGGCCTTGGGGCATCGCAACGGCTTTCTGTACGCGCTTGGCGGCGCCACTGCGGCGTGGATAGCCGGAAATGCGCTTCTGCTCGATCGGCCGCGTATCTATGCCTTGTTCGTCGGCATCGCGGCGGTGATGCTGATTGCGTCCACCATAACGCTGGTCATCTGATGGTCTGCCGATATTCAGGTGATGCCGGCCTGCGAATGGCGGTCTCCTGCGACGCTTTCGGTACTCGCGTACCGAAAGTACGCTCCGTTCCGGTTCTCGGAAACCACTATTCTCGGCTCGGTCTGACCTGAATCTCAAACAACCCGGGGCGCACGAAATTTAATATCCGATCGCCTCGCCGGATGCGGCGCGGCTGTCGATAGCGCCGTTGTAGCGGGCGCCGCCGCCCTTCTCGATCTCGGCCAGGCTCTTGCCGCCGACCAGGATGCCGGCCGCCTGGCCCCAGGTCGCCTCGGTGACATCGAGGTGGTAGCCCATGCCGGCAAGCAGCTTTTCGGTATCGGGCGACAGGCCGAACGGTTCGATATAGACCGTGTCTGGCAGCCACTGGTGGTGGATGCGCGGCGCGTCGATCGCCTCCTGGATGTTCATGCCGTGATCGACGACGTTGACGATCGCTTCCAGCGTGATGGTGATGATGCGCGAGCCGCCGGGGCTGCCGATGACCATGAACGGCTTGCCGTCTTTGGCGACGATGGTCGGGCTCATCGACGACAGCGGCGTCTTCCTCGGCTCGATCGCATTCGCCTCGCCCTGTACCAGGCCGTAGAGATTGGGCACGCCCGGTTTCTGGGTGAAATCGTCCATCTCGTTGTTGAGCAGGATGCCGGTGCCGTCGGCGACGACGCCGGCGCCGAACGAACCGTTCAGCGTATAGGTTACCGCGACGGCGTTGCCGTCATTGTCGACGATCGAATAATGCGTCGTCTCCTGGCTCTCGCCAAAACCCTTCGGCATCAATTCCTGCGACACGCCGGCCCGGAACGGATCGATCTTTTTACGGATTTCCTTTGCATAGGCCTTGTCCAGCAGCTTTTCGACCGGATTGTCGACGAAGTCGGGATCGCCGAGCGCCGAGTTGCGATCGACATAGGCATGGCGCATCGCCTCGACCATGACTTTGACGGTTTCGGCAGAACCCGCGCCGAGATAGGACAGCGGGTAGAGTTCCAGCACGTTGAGGATCTCGCAGATGATGACACCGCCCGAGCTCGGCGGCGGCGACGAGGTGATCTCATAGCCGCGGTAGTTGCAGGTCACCGGCTCGAGTTCGCGAACCGCGTAGTTCTCGAAATCCGCCTTGGCCAGAATGCCGCCCTTCTCCCTGCTCGCCTTGACGATGCCGTCGGCGATCGGTCCTTTGTAGAAGGCATCGCGACCTCGCTCCGAAATGGCTGAGAGCGAGGCGGCGAGATCGGCCTGAACAAGCCGCTCGCCGATGGCATAAGGCTTGCCGTCCGGCTTCAGGAAGATGGCAGCCGCGGCCGGATCCTTGGCCAGCCGTTCGGCGCCGCCTTCGAGCGAGGCGACGTCGCCCTGCTCCAGCACGAACCCGTCCCTGGCATAGCCGATCGCCGGCGCCATCAGGTCCCGCCTCGTCAGCGTGCCGTATTTCTCCCGTGCGGTCTCGAAGCCGGCCACCGAGCCCGGCACGCCGACTGCAAGATAGCCGTCCAGGCTGGCGCCCTTCACCGGCTTGCCGTCCTTGTCGAGATACATGGTCTTCGTCGAGGCGAGCGGCGCACGCTCGCGGAAATCGAGGAAGGTCGAGCGGCCGTCCTTGAAGCGAATGGTCATGAAGCCGCCACCGCCGATATTGCCGGCATTCGGATAGACCACAGCCAGCGCATAGCCGACGGCGACCGCCGCATCGACGGCATTGCCGCCCTTTTTCAGCATCTCGACGCCGACTCGCGATGCCAGATGCTGGGCGGTCACCACCATGCCATGCTCGCCCTTCGCCGGTTGCGGCGAGGCGGCGAATGCGGTCACCAGCGGCGCAAAGGTCAAGGTAAGGGAAAGACTGATTGCGATTAGGGTGCGGCGGTGCATGGCCGTTCTCCGAGGGGTGGGGTGCGCCTAGAAAAGCCGCTTGGTGAGGTTGAGTCTACTGACAATAATGAAGATTCGGCGAAGCTTGCACCTTCCACGAACTCTCACGACCTGGGTTCCTCGCCCGCCGCGAAGCGGGGGAGAGGTGGCCGCGAAGCGGCCGGAGAGGGGGCTTCGTAGAGGGGTCCCCTCTCGGTCTCGGCTTCGCCGAGCCACCTCTCCCCACTTTCGTGGGGCGAGGAACTCAAGCTGGAATGAAGCCGCGATCCTTCGCGCCCTCCCTTCCTGCTTGGCACAGCCGTTTTGTTCTTGCTTTGTGCCGGCGATTATGCTATTAATTTATTTATGGTGCTGATTTGCGCCGCGACCCGCCGCTGGCGGGTTTTTCGTTTCAGGCCGATATCAAACAATCCCACCGCCGCCGCTCGCAACCGCCGGCCGTTCCGCCGCGACCTTCGCCCGATAGCCGGCCGCCCGGTAGGCGGCGACCGGATCGATGGCGCCGCCCGTGTTCAGCCGCGCCATGGCCAGGATCGGCTCGACATCGGTGCGATAGGCGGCTTTCAGCGTTTGCGTCGCCATCAGCGCGTCGTTGGCGTCCTGATAGCCTTCCAGCGCCTTGCGATCGACCAGCAGCGCCTGCGCATAGGCGCGCTGCACCTCGACCGCGGACAGCATCAGGCTTTCGATCGGATCGGTGACGTTGTGGCTCTGGTCGAGCATGTGAGCCGGATCAAAACCTTCGGCACCGGAAAGCTCGGCATCGACCAGTTCGTTGAAGACGAGGAACAGCCGGTAGGGATCGATGGAGCCGGCGTCGAGATCGTCGTCGCCATATTTCGAATCGTTGAAATGGAAGCCGCCGAGTTTCTTGAACTGGATCAGCCGCGACACGATCATCTCGATGTTGACGTTGGGCGCATGATGGCCGAGGTCGACCAGGCAAAACGCCTTGTCGCCGAGTTCGGTGGCAATCATGTAGTTGGTGCCCCAATCCTGCACGACCGTCGAATAGAAGGCCGGCTCGTACATCTTGTGCTCCGTGAACAGCTTCCAGTCGTCCGGCAATCCCGTGTAGATCTCCTTCATCGCGTCGAGATAGCGTTCGAACGCCTTGGCGAAATTGACCTGGCCGGGAAAGTTCGAGCCGTCGCCGATCCATACGGTCAGTGCCTTCGATCCCAGCGTCTTGCCGATCTCGATGCATTCGAGATTGTGCTCGACCGCCTGCCGGCGCGTTGCGGCATCGGCATGCGACAGCGAGCCGAACTTGTAGGAAAGTCGTTGGTCCCTGGCGTCGGAGAACGTGTTCGAATTCATGGCGTCGAAGCCGAGGCCGAAGCGGGAGGCGGCCTGCTTCAGCCGGTTCGGGTCGGCCTTGTCCCACGGAATGTGCAGCGAGACGGTCGGCGTCGCCTGCGTCAACTGCCGGATGACGGCGCAGTCCTCGATCTTGTCGAAGATATCGCGCGGCTCGCCGGCGCCGGGAAAGCGGGCAAAGCGGGTGCCGCCGGTGCCGACGCCCCAGGACGGGATTGCCACGGCGAATTTTTCGGCCTTGTCGCGGATAGCGTCGATGGCGATGCCGCGGCGGTCGAGGCGCTCGCCGAGCGAATCGTAGTCGCGCTTGAGGTCGGCCTCGCGCGCGGCGTTGTCCTTGTCGACGATGTCGGCGGAGATGATCTGTTCCATCGCCCGCCTCCGCTCAGCGCGTGAACGACTGGGCGTTGCCCGCGTCGACATTGACGATGTTGCCGGTCGACTTGGCCGACATGTCGGACGCGAAGAAATAGATCGCCTCGGCGATGTCTTCGGGGAACACCGAACGCTTCAGCATCGAGCGCGAACGGTAATGCTGCTCGAGGTCGTCGGCCGACATCTTGTAGGCGGCGGCGCGCTGTTCCTTCCACTCGCCGGTCCAGATCTTCGAGCCGCGCAGCACGGCGTCGGGATTAACGACATTGACCCTGATCTGCGCTTCCGCGCCTTCCAGCGCCAGACAGCGCGCCAGATGGATTTCGGCAGCCTTGGCCGTGCAATAGGCGGCGGCATTGGGCGATGCGGCAAGACCGTTCTTGGAGGCGACGAAGACGACGTTGCCACCGATCTTCTGAGCCCGGAACAGCCGGAATGCTTCCCGCGAAACCAGGAAATAGCCGGTCGACAAGATGTCCATGTTCTTGTTCCACAGCGCCAGCGTCGTCTCCTCGATCGGCGCCGAGGTTGCCAGGCCGGCATTCGACACCAGTATATCGATGCCGCCGAACTCGACCGCCGTCTCGGCGAAGCCGGAGATCACCTGGTCCTCTGACGTGACATTGATGACCAGCGGCCGCACGAAATCCTTGCCATAGGCTTTCGCCAGCTCGTCATTGGCACTGGCAAGGGCGGTCTCGTCGATGTCGGCCAGCACGACGCAGGCGCCTTCGCTCAGCAGCCGGTTGGCCGTCGCCCGGCCTATGCCGCCGGCGCCGCCGGTGACCAGCGCGATCTGGCCGGCTAGAGCCTTCGGCTTCGGCAGGCGCTGCAGCTTTGCCTCTTCGAGCAGCCAGTACTCGATGTCGAAGGCTTCCTGCTCGGGCAGCCCGACATAGGTCGACACCGTCGAGGCGCCGCGCATGACATTGATGGCGTTGACGTAGAATTCGCCCGATATGCGCGCCGTCGCCTTATCGCCGGCGAAGGTGAACATGCCGACGCCGGGCATCAGATAGACCACGGCGTTCGGATCACGCACCGGTGGCGAATCCACGTGCTTGCAGCGGTCGTAATAAGCCTGATAGGCAACGCGATACTCCGCCACATCGTCGGCGAGACGGGCGATGACAGCATCGACGTCGGGATTCTTGGGATCGAATTCGATGACCAGCGGCCGGATCTTTGTGCGCAGGAAATGGTCCGGGCAGGATGTGCCGAGCGCTGCCAGTGGGCGCAAATCCTTCGAATTGACGAATTCGAGCACGGCTGGCGAATCGTCGAAATGGCCAAGCTTGTGGCTTTTCTCCGAAATCAGGCCGCGGATCCTCGGCATCAGCTTTGCCGCCGCGGCGCGACGCGCTGGCGCGTCGAGCGATTTGACGACTTCGCCACCGAAGATCGGCTTGCCTTCAGACTTGCGCTCGAACCAGTCGATCGCCTGGTTGATGACCGAGATCGTCGTCTCGTAGCATTCCCGAGGCGTCTCGCCCCAGGTGAACAGGCCATGGCTTGCCAGGACGACGCCCTTGGCCTCAGGGTTCTCAAGGCAGAATTTTTCCAGCCACAGGCCGAGTTCGAAGCCCGGACGCTTCCATGGCAGCCAGCCGATCGCGTCGCCGAAGATCTCCTTGGTCAGGGCCTTCGAATCCTTGGCGGCGGCAATCGCGATAATGGCGTCGGGATGCATGTGGTCGACATGGGGCTTCGGCACGAAGGCGTGCAGCGGCGTATCGATCGACGCCGCGCGCGGATTGAGGTTGAAGGTGCAGTGAGGCAGATAGCCGACCATCTCGTCTTCATGCTCGAGGCCGCGATAAAGACCCTTCAACGCCCTGAGCTTGTCCATATAGAGCGTGGCGAAGCCGTCGAGCTTGATCGAGGCGCTGTCGCCGCCCGAGCCCTTGACCCACAGCACTTCCACGCGCTCGCCGGTGAGCGGATCCTTTTGCCAGATCTTGGAAGAGGTGTTGCCGCCGCCATAGTTGGTGACGCGCTTGTCGGAGCCAAGAACATTCGAGCGATAGACGAGACGTTCCGGCTCGCTCATCGATTGGGCTTTCGCCTCATCCCAAAGATTGGCGAGGCGCGTGCCGGAGCGCTTGTCGAGCATAGGTAATCCTCCCGTGACGTGAGACGCGCAAATGGTGCGGTCAATTGCGACCACATAGCGGGTCAGCTTTGGCCGAATGTCCACGGAAGAAGCGGCATTGTCAATCACAAACGATCAAGATTGATCATATTGCACTGCACAATGAAATTATATGATCGGAAATGATTGACACTGCGCGTTTTGGGTGCCTAGATGCTCAGGCAGGGAGGAACCATGCACGAGAAAGAGCGCCACAGGATCATTTTGTCCGCCGTCCAGGAAAAGCCTGTGGTGACGGTGCAGGAAATGGTCGACCTGACGGACTCGTCCGAGGCGACGATCCGGCGCGACATCGCCGCATTGCATGTGCAAAAGCGCCTGCGCCGCGTGCGCGGCGGCGCCGAAGCGATCACGCCACCGCAGTTCATCGGCCTTGCCGGCCGGCCTTTTTCCGTCAACGAGACGATCAACGCTTCGCAGAAGCGGGCGATCGCGCGGGACGCCGTGGAACTCTGCAAGGACGGCGAGCCGATCATCATCAATGGCGGCACCACCACTTTCCAGATGGTGCATTTCCTGAGCGGCCGCCGCATGCCGATCTTCACCAATTCCTTTCCGATCGCCGAGCACCTGCTCAAGCACTCCAAGAACACGGTGATGCTGTCGGGCGGCACCATCTACCGCGAGCAGAACATAATCCTGTCGCCCTTCGAGAATGACGTGACGCGCAATTTCTATGCGCGCCGCATGTTCATGGGCGCGCAAGGGCTCGGGCCACTCGGCTTGATGGAAGGCGATCCGCTGCTGATCCAGGCCGAGCAGAAACTGATCGATCAGGCCGACGAACTGGTGGTGCTGGTCGACTCGTCGAAGTTCCGCAAACGCTCGAGCCTGATCCTGTGCGGCCTGTCGCGCATCGCGACCGTCATCACCGACGACGGCATTGAAGATCGCGAGGCCAAGATGTTGGAGGCCGCCGGCGTGACGCTGGTCGTCGCTCGCACAACGCTGGGCAGTAAGGAAGAATCTTCGCTGCAGGCCTGAGGCTCGCAGCGGCGATGGAATGCAACGCTCAAGGGAGGATATTCGATGAGCTTTCTGAAGAAACTGATGGTTACGGCGGCGTTCTCCGCCGCCATGTTCGTGAATGCCGCCTATGCCGAGAACGTCAAGATCGCACTGGTGGTGAAGTCGCTCGGCAACGGCTTCTTCGATGCCGCCAACAAGGGCGCCGAAGAGGCGGCCAAGGAACTCGGCGACGTCGATATCATCTACACCGGCCCGACCAAGGCGACCGCCGAAGCGCAGATCGAGGTGATCAATTCGCTGATCGCCCAGAAGGTCAACGCCATCGCCATTTCGGCCAATGACGCCGACGCGCTGGTGCCGGCGCTGAAGAAGGCGATGGATCGCGGCATCACCGTCATCTCGTGGGATTCAGGCGTCGCTCCGGAAGGTCGCCAGCTCCACCTCAACCCCTCGGACACAAACCTGATCGGCGAGACCATCATCAAGCTTGCCGCCGACTACCTGCCGGAAGGCGGCGATGTCGCCATCTTGTCGGCTTCGTCGACGGCAACCAACCAGAACGCCTGGATCGACGCGGCCAAGAAGGTGCTGCCGGAGAAATTCCCCAAGATCAACCTCGTCGCCACCGTCTATGGCGACGACGACTCGGCCAAGAGCACGGACGAGGCCAAGGGCCTTTTGAAGTCCTATCCGGACCTCAAGGCGATCATCGCACCGACCACGGTCGGCGTCGTTGCCGCCGCTCAGGTGGTGACCGACCAAGGCCTGATCGGCAAGGTCAACGTCACCGGCCTGGCGTTGCCGTCGGAGTTCAAGAAGTTCATCGACAACGGTGCCAGCCAAGCGGTCGCGCTGTGGAACCCGATCGACCTCGGCTACTCGGCCGTCTACCTCGCCCATGATTTGGCGGTGAAGAAGGAAGAAGCCAAGCCGGGTGCGACGCTGTCGATCGGCCGCGTCGGCAAGGTCACGCTCGACGATACCAATTCGGCTGCGATGGCTCCGCCCTTCAAGTTCGACAAGTCGAACATCGAAGAATTCTCCAAGATCTATTGATCCGGGAGCCCCTCAAGCCGGCGCGGCGGGACCTTAGATCCCGCCGCGTCCTCAAACGGACCTGCTGCAGGGCTTGATACGACTATGGACACGACAGCCCAACTCAACCCGACGACCGAGCGGCCTCTGGCTCCGACCCCGCGGCTGACCCTGTCCGGCATCTCGAAGAGTTTTCCCGGCGTGCGCGCGCTGCATGATGTCAGCCTGTCGCTCTATCCCGGCCAAGTGACCGCGCTGATCGGCGAGAACGGCGCCGGCAAGTCGACGCTGGTCAAAATCATGACCGGCATCTACCAGCCCGACGCGGGCACCATCAGCATCGATGGCCAGGCCGTCACTTTGCCCAGCGCGCATGCCGCCTTCGGGCACGGCATCACTGCCATCCACCAGGAAACCGTGCTGTTCGACGACCTGACGGTGGCCGAGAACATCTTTCTCGGCCATGCGCCGCGGTCGCGCTTCGGCACCATCGACTGGCGCACCATGCGCAAGAATGCCCTTGAAGTGTTGAACACCATGGGTGCCGGCCACATCGACGCCGACGCGCGGCTGAAGGATCTCGGTATCGCCAACAAGCACCTCGTCGCAGTCGCCCGCGCCATGTCGATCGATGCCCAGATCGTCATCATGGACGAGCCGACCGCAGCGCTGTCGCTGAAGGAGATCGAGGAGCTCTTTTTGCTCATCGAATTCCTGAAGAGCGAAGGCAGGGCGATCCTGTTCATCAGCCACAAGTTCGACGAGATCTACCGCATTGCCGACCGCTATACGGTGTTCCGCGACGGCGAAATGGTCGGCGAAGGCCTGATCAGGGATGCCGGCCAGAGCCAGATCGTGCGCATGATGGTCGGCCGCGCCGTCGATCACATCTTCCCGCAGCGCAAGGCCGAGATCGGCGCGCCGGTGCTCACTGTCTCCGGCCTGTCGCACCCGACCGAGTTCGACGACATCGGTTTCGAGCTGCACAGAGGCGAAATCCTCGGCTTCTACGGCCTCGTCGGCGCCGGCCGCAGCGAGGTCATGCAGGCGATATCAGGCATCACCCGCACCAGCAGCGGCACAATCACGCTGGAAGGCAAACAGATCGTACCGAAATCGGCAGCGGATTCGATCGACGCCGGCATCGTCTATGTGCCGGAAGAGCGCGGCAAGCAAGGCGTGGTGATCGGCCTGCCGATCTTCCAGAATATCTCGCTGCCCTCGCTCAAGCGCACGTCCAAGTCAGGTATGTTGCAACTGGCGGAGGAGTTCGCGCTGGCCCGCTCCTACACCGAGCGGCTCGATTTGCGCGCCTCTTCGCTCAGCCAGGATGTCGGTACGCTGTCGGGCGGCAACCAGCAGAAGATCGTCATCGCCAAATGGCTGGCGACAGCCCCCAAGGTGATCATCCTCGACGAGCCGACCAAAGGCATCGACATCGGCTCCAAGGCCGCGGTGCACGGCTTCATGGCCGAGCTCGTCGCGCAAGGCCTGTCGGTGATCATGGTCTCGTCCGAACTGCCCGAAATACTCGGCATGTCCGACCGCGTCGTCGTCATGCGCGAGGGCCGCATCGCCTCGGTCTATGACAATAAGGGGCTCGACGCCGAAACGCTGGTCAAGACGGCAGCGGGGATCGCAGCATGAAGGCTCTTCTCAAATATCGCGAAGTCTGGCTGCTCGCGGCAATCGTCGTGCTGACCGGGCTGATTTCGATGCGCTTTCCGGGCTTTGCCACCCCTGCCAATCTGCGCCAGGTGTTCAACGACACTTCGATCCTGATGATCCTGGCGCTGGGTCAGATGGTAGTGATCCTGACCCGCTCGATCGACCTGTCGATGGCGTCCAATCTCTGCTTCACCGGCATGGTGGTGGCGATGCTGAACGCCGCGCATCCGGCAATCCCGATCCCGCTGCTGATCGTCATCGCGCTTCTGGTCGGACTGGTGCTCGGCGCGATCAACGGCCTGCTGGTGTGGCGGCTGAACATTCCCTCGATCGTGGTGACGCTCGGCACGCTGACCATCTACCGCGGCGCCACTTTCGTCATCTCCGGCGGCGCCTGGGTCAATGCCGACCAGATGAGCCCTGATTTCATCGGCCTGCAGCGCGCGGCCTTCCTCGGCATCCCGGTCCTGTCGTGGATCGCCATACTGGTCATCGCCTTGTTCTTCCTCGTGATGACGCGCACCGCGCTCGGCCGCTCGATCTACGCCATCGGCGTCAATCCGACGGCGTCGGTCTATGCCGGCATCGATGTCGGCCGCACCAAGTTCATCGTCTTCTGCATCTCGGGGATGGCCGCCGGTCTCTGCGGTTATCTCTGGATTTCGCGCTACGTCATCGCCTCGGTCGAGGTCGCCAATGGCTACGAGCTCAACATCATCGCCGCCTGCGTCATCGGCGGCATCTCGATCGCCGGCGGCATCGGCTCGGTCGGCGGCGCAGTGCTCGGTGCGCTGTTCCTCGGCATCATCTCCAATGCGCTGCCGGTCATCAACATCTCGCCCTTCTGGCAGATGGCGATTTCGGGCAGCGCCATCATCCTGGCCGTGGTGCTCAATGCGCGCGGCGAACGCCGGCAAGGCCGCATCATCCTCAAAAAGGCGGAAGCGGCATGACCGACACCCCAGCCCCACGCCACATTCCCGACCGGCTCGACAAGCCGCTCAACGCGGCGATCTTCTCATGGGAGGCGCTGCTGGTCGCGGTGGCGGTCGCCATCTTTGCCGTCAACAGCTTCGCCTCGCCCTATTTCCTCGACGCGTGGTCGCTGTCTGACCTGACCTTCAACTTCACCGAGAAGGCGCTGATCGCGCTTGCCATGGCGCTGCTGATCATTTCCGGCGAGATCGACCTGTCGGTCGCCGCCATCATTGCGCTGGCCTCGACGATGATGGGCATGGCGGTGCAGGCCGGCGCCGGCACGCCGGTGCTGGTGGCGATCGGCATCGTGGTCGGGCTTGGCTGCGGCGCCTTTAACGGGCTGCTCGTCACCAGGCTGGGATTGCCGTCGATCGTCGTCACCATCGGCACGATGAGCCTGTTTCGCGGCATCGCCTTCATCGTCCTCGGCGACCAGGCCTACAAGGGCTATCCCCCGAGCTTCGCCTTCTTCGGCCAAGGCTATGTCTGGTGGGTGGTGTCGTTCGAACTGACGCTGCTCCTCGTCGCGGCGGTCGTCTACTGGTTCCTACTGCACCGGACGAGCTTCGGCCGCCGCGTCTTCGCCATCGGCAACAACCCGGTTGCGGCGCAGTTTTCCGGCGTGCGCGTCGGCCGCATCAAGTTCATCCTGTTCTGCCTGACCGGCTTGATGGCCGGCATCGCCTCGGTGCTGATCACCTCGCGGCTCGGCTCGACCCGGCCGTCGATTGCGCAAGGCTACGAATTGGAAGTCATCACCATGGTGGTGCTTGGTGGCGTCAGCATCCTGGGCGGCGCCGGCAGCATTCTGGGTGTCGTGCTCGCCGCCTTCATCATGGGGCTGGTGACTTTTGGCTTGGGGCTGCTTAACGTGCCCGGCATCGTCATGTCGATCTTCATCGGCCTGCTGCTGATCATCGTCATCGCGCTGCCGATCGTCTGGCGGCGGGTGCGGCGGGAGCGCTTCACCTGATGGCCGAAAAATACGCGTTCAAATGAAGCTCAATCCGGGCATGAAGGCCGAATACAAAAGGCGCCATGACGACATCTGGCCGCCGCTGGTGGCGCTGTTGAAGCAGGCCGGCGTTTTCGACTATTCGATCCATCTCGACGAAGAGACCAACACCTTGTTCGGCGTGCTGTGGCGGCGTGACGACCACGGCATGGACGAATTGCCGAAGCACCCTGTGATGCAGCGCTGGTGGGCCGAGATGGCCGACATCATGGAAACCAAGCCTGATAACGAGCCGGTGGCGGTGCCGCTGGAAACCATGTTCCATATGGAATGACCCACCACGTCGCCGTCATCGATATCGGCAAGACCAATGCCAAGGTAGCGCTGGTCGATCTCGCCGACATGCGCGAATTCGCGCTGCGCCGCATGGCGAATGCGCCCGTTGCCGACGGTCCCTACCCGCACCACGATGTCGAGCTTCTGTGGTCGTTCATTGTCGACAGCCTCGCCGGGATCAATCGAGAACAGCGCATCGACGCGATATCGATCACCACGCATGGCGCGACGGGCGTGCTGGTGGACGCTGCCGGCGAGCTGGCGCTGCCGGTGCTCGACTATGAATTCACCGGGCCCGACGCCCTTGCCAAGGACTATGACGCGATCCGTCCGGCCTTCGCCGAGACGGGCACGCCGCGCCTGCCGGTAGGCCTCAATCTCGGCGCGCAGTTCTTCTGGCAGCAGAGGAACTTCCCGGCGGAGTTCGCCGAGGCCGCCGCGATCCTGATGTATCCGCAATACTGGGCTTTTCGCCTCACCGGCGTCCCCGCCAACGAGGTGACCTCGCTCGGTTGCCACACCGATCTGTGGAACCCATGGAAAGCGGATTTTTCGTCACTGGTCGACCGGATGCAATGGCGCGGCCTGATGGCGCCGGTGCGGCCGGCGAAGGACCGCCTTGGCCCAATCTTGCCCGCCCTTGCCAAGGTAACCGGGCTCGATCCGCAGACGCCGGTGTTTTGCGGCTTGCATGATTCCAATGCCTCGCTGCTGCCGCATCTCCTGTCCGACAGACCGCCCTTCTCGGTCGTCTCGACCGGCACCTGGGTGGTGTCGATGGCCGTCGGCGGCAACACCATCGCGCTCGACCCGGCGCGCGACACGCTGGTCAACGTCAATGCGCTCGGTGATCCGGTGCCATCGGCGCGCTTCATGGGGGGTCGCGAATTTTCACGGCTGACGGAAGGCCAATCGGAAGGCTGGACCGAAGAGGATGTCGCCACAGTGCTCGCTGGGAAGACATCCCTGCTGCCTTCGACCCAACAAGGTTCGGGACCGTTCCCGCGTCACACCGCCGCATGGCTCGACGCCGACGGCATCAACAACGGCCAGCGCTTTGCCGCCATCTCTTTCTACCTGGCGCTGATGACCGCGACCTGCCTCGATCTGATCGGTGCCGACGGTCCGATCATCGTCGAGGGCCCGTTCGCCCGCAACCGGCTTTTCACGCAGATGCTGGCTGCAGCGACGGCGCGTGCCGTCATTGCGTCCGAGGCTGCGACCGGCACCAGCATCGGCGCTGCCTTGCTGGCGTCGGACCAAAGAACGGTCCAAGGCAAAGGCGAAAGGATGGAACCGCCGGCCGACCCAGCCTGGGCGATTTATGCGCGCTCATGGCGCGCGGCTGTCGACGCGCGGGGCTGATCACAAAATCCGCTTGCCGAAAGCCGACATGACGAAGTTGACGGTGTCTATCGCAATCCGCGGTTCCAAACCTGATGTCAGACCGGAAACATCCATCGACAACAGCCCGCCGGACAGCGCGATGGCCTCCATCGCCTGATGCGTTTCGCGCACCGTGATGCCGCCGGAGCCAGCCGCCCAGCCGGCGAATTCGGTCACCTCAGGCGAATAGCTGACATGGAAGCCTTGCGTGCCGGAGGTGGCGATGCGGATCGCCTCGTGCATCAGGTCGCGCATGCCCATGGCGTCGATGTCGGTCATGGTGAAGGCGGAGACGCGCGAATCCTTCAGCACCCGGGCTTCGGCCGGATCGGCATGGCGCAGCCCGACGATGACGACGTTTTCCGGCGACAGTTGCGGCTGCAGCGCGCCGGGCTTGTGATCGAGTCCGAGCGCGCGCGCCAGCACCGAACGTTCCGGCAGGTCGATGCCGTCTTCGTCCTCGGGCATCAGCGCGGCGATGGAATCGATCCAGATCAGGCCAAACGAGTGTGTCGCCCGCGCGGTCATCGTCAGCGCCTTGTGGGCGATGCGCCGGTCACTCCCGGCGGTGAGCCGGACCAGGCCGGATGGGGGTCGCTCGATATCGGCCAGCTCGACGACATCGAAATTCATCGCCTCCAGCCGGGCGCCGGTCGCTTCCCTGGCGAGGATGCCGGCGGCCGCCGGTTCGGCTGATATCGACACCATCTTGCGGCCGGAGAAATCCTCGACATCGTGCATCGGGGCCTTTTCGACATATTCCGAGGTCATCGCCAACAGCATGGCGCCATAGCTCATGCGGAAGGCTACACGGTCGCCGACGGCGGGTGGCGGGTCGGCGTCGGTTACATCGAGGAGCAGATGATCGCTGGAGGCGCCGAGCACCCGCACGCCCTTGGCAATCGGCGTCAAACCTTCGATCAAAACGTCCTCGCGGCCGATATTGGCGATGGCGCGCAACCTGTCGCCCTCGTCGGGAAACACCGGCTGGTTGCCGAAAGCGTCGTAGCCGGATCGGCCGATCGGCCGCGACGGCTTCAGCTTGACCTCGATGATGTCGCTGGTCAGGCGGCAGGCATCGGGTTCCAGTTCGGCCCACGGCGTCTCCCGGAAGGTTTCGACGCCACCCTGCAGGATTGCTTCGCCGACCCGCAGATTGTTGATGCCGGCGGGCAGCCTGCCTTCGAGCAGCAGCGTCAGCGACGATGACGCCCCGCCTGATATCCAGTCGAGCCTTGCGCCGGACAGACGCTCGGCCTTGTAGGCATGGGCGACAAGTTGCCCGAGATTTTCCTCCGTCGGCATGATGGCGCCGAAGCAGCCGAGATTGGTGCCGATGCCGGCGATGCGCACGCCCTTGAGTGCCATTATCTGCTCGACAGTGGGCACGAGATCGTTCGGCCAGATGCCTTCCCTGAGGTCGCCAAGATCGATCATCAGCATGATGTCGTGGACGCGGCCCATGCGCTCGGCGATACGAGACAGCTCGCGGATGGTGGCGAGTTCGGATTGCAAGCTGATGTCGACGGTGCGGACCACCTCCTCGACACGCGCCATCGGCGGGCTGCGCAGCAGCATGATCGGCGCATTGATGCCGCTGTCGCGTAGCCGGCGGATGTTTTCGAAGCGCGATTCGGCGACGCCAGCGACGCCGCCGCGCAGCATGGCGCGCGCTACCTGCGGCATGCCGCAGGTTCCCTTGGTGACGCCGAATACCTTGATGCCGGACAGGGCGCAGCGGTCGACGATCGTGCGTGCATTGCGCTCTATGCGGCCAAGGTCGATGGCGACTTGCGGTCCGGACATGATCTAGCCCTTGTAGACCAGACCTTGCGGGTCGATCTCCGGCCTGCGACCGGCGACCACATCGGCAAGGAATTTTCCCGAACCGCAGGCCATTGTCCAGCCGACATGGCCGTGGCCGGTGTCGAGGTAGAGATTCTGGTAGCGCGCCCGGCCGATGACCGGCACCGAGTTCGGCATCATCGGCCGCAAGCCGGCCCAGAGCTCGGCCTTGTTCTCGTCGAAGGCACCCGGGAACAGATCGTTGCCAGTCCTGAACATGGCGGCGAAATCGCTCGGCTTGTGGGTGCGGTCGAAGCCGGTGAACTCGGCTGTCGAAGCGAGCCGCAGCCGGTTGCCGAGCCTGGAATAGCCGATGAGCTGATCCTCGTCGGCGCCGCCCATGGTCGGCCCCTTGCGCTCGTCCTCCAGCGGCACGGTCGCGGTGTAGCCCTTGACCGGATAGACTGGTAGATCGATGCCGTAGCGGCGACCGAGCAGGCCGCTTTCAGGTCCCATTGAGATAACCACGGCGTCGCCAGCGACCGGACCGGCCGAGGTCATCACGGCGCGCACCCGATCGCCTTCGATGTCGAGGCCCTCGACCGTCGTGCCATAGAGAAATTGGACGCCGAGTTTCTCGGCGGCATAGGCAGCGAGCTTCTGCGTGAATTGGCTGGAATCGCCGGTCTGGTCGATCGGCGAATAGACGCCGCCGGCGATCTTATCCTTGGCCCCGGCAAGCCCGGGCTCTAGCTCGACCAGCCGGTCGCGGCCGACGATCTCGATCGGCAGACCGTGCTCGGCGAGATAGCGGTAATTGTCGGTGCCGGTATCAAGACTCTGCTGCGAGCGGAAGAAATAGAGAATGCCCTTCTTGCGCTCGTCATAGTGAATGCCGGTGTCCGCGGAGATGGCATTGATGCAGTCGCGCGAATAGAGCGCCAGGCGCAGCTTGATATCGGTGTTGGCGCGCAGGCGCGCTCGCGTGCACTGGCGCAGGAAGCGCAGGCTCCAGGCGAAGAAATAAGGATCGAAGCGCAGCCGCACCTTGATGCCGAGATCGTGGTTGTAAAGCGCGCGCAGGAACGTCTTCAGCGCAGCGGGCGAGGCCCAGGCGGTGGCGTCGCCCGGCGACACCAGCCCGGCATTCGATTGGCTGGTGCCGCGCGCCGCCATTGGATGGCGCTCGATGACGGTCACCTCGTAGCCGTCGCTCGCCAGATAATAGGCGGCCGCCGTGCCGACCACACCGGCTCCGAGCACCAATATTCTCATGCCGCCCCCCAAGTCACACGCGGCCAAATGCGCCTACGCTGCGCCGCACAGCTCCTTCAATAGCGCTTCTGCGTGGAGCTTTCGAGCTAAGAACTTGGTCTCAGCCCCGCGACGAATTCTTGCCGGTCAGAATGCGCTCCCAGGCCAGCGCGTCGGCGACGATCAGGTCGAGGTCGTCGCGCTGCGGCGTCCAGCCGAGTTCGCGGCGCGCCAGCTCTGAATTGGCGACTACCGCCGCGGCGTCGCCCGGACGGCGCTCGCCCATCCGCACCTCGAAATCATGACCAAAGACGCGCCGCACGCTGTCGATCACCTCAAGCACCGAATAGCCGTGGCTGTAGCCGCAATTGGCGACGAGACTTGTCCCGCCGGCGCGCAGCCGTTCCAGCGCCAGCCGATGCGCCACCGCCAGATCGCTGACATGGATATAGTCGCGCATGCAGGTGCCGTCTGGCGTCGGATAGTCGGTGCCGAACACCTGCATAAGGGGTCGCTTGCCGAGCGCCGTCTCGCAGGCGACCTTGATCAGATGCGTGGCGCCAGGCGTCGACTGGCCGGTGCGACCCTTCGGGTCGGCGCCGGCGACGTTGAAGTAGCGCAGGGCCGTATAGCGCAAACCATAGGCAATTGCGGCGTCGCGCAGCATCCATTCGCTCATCAGCTTGGACAGGCCGTAGGGCGATTCCGGTGCAAGGCGGGCATCTTCACGCACCGGCTCCAGCCCGGCGCCGCCATAGACGGCGGCGGTCGAGGAGAAGATGAAATTAGGCACGCCTTCTCGCACTGCGGTCTCGATCAGCGTGCGCGTCTTGCAGGTGTTGTTCTCGTAATAACCGAGCGGGTCGGCAACCGATTCGGGAACCACGATGGAGCCGGCAAAATGGATGATCGCGTCGACCTTGTTGTCGCGGATGATCGAGCCGACCAGCTCCTTGTCGGCGACATCGCCGACAAGGAGCTTCGCCTCCGGCGCCACCGCCCACTCGAAACCGGTCGAAAGCCGGTCGAGGACGACAACGCTGTCGCCCGCGTCCAGCAGCTCCCAGACCATATGGCTGCCGATATAGCCGGCACCGCCTGTCACCAAAACCGTCATCCGCGTCCTCGCTGCTCAAGATTTATCGGAAACTGTCTCAACACCCGCCTTAGTGGAAAGCCTGCCGCTAGGCCATTAGTACATGACCATCAGTATCTCGGTAACCAGTCTCATCGACGCATGGCATCGTCCTGAAACAAAATTGATCCACATCAAGGGAATAGGCCATGATCCGTGGTCGTTAGGAACAGGCTTGGGGCGTGGCATTTTGACCAAAAAGGCCAAGTGGACGTCGAATGGGGCAATGATTATGATCCCACGCAAAAATTGGGAAGCCGAAATGAACTATCAGCGGTTCTTCGAAGACGCGATCGACCAGCTCCATGCAGAGCGTCGCTACCGCATCTTCGCCGACCTCGAGCGCATCGTAGGCAAATTCCCGCGCGCCATCTGGCGCGCCAACGGCCGCGCCCAGGAAATCACCGTCTGGTGCTCCAACGACTATCTCGGCATGGGCCAGCATCCAGACGTCATCGCTGCGCTGCAGAACGCCGCCGGCAAGATGGGATCTGGCGCCGGTGGCACCCGCAACATCTCCGGCACCAGCAATCCGCTGGTCGAGCTCGAACTGGAACTGGCCGACCTGCACGACAAGGAAGCCGCACTCGTCTTCACCTCGGGCTTTGTCTCCAACGAAGCCTCGATCTCGACCATTGCGCGGCTTCTGCCCAACTGCCTGATTGTCTCGGACGAGTTGAACCACGCCTCGATGATCGAGGGCGTGCGGCGTTCGGGCGCCGAGAAGAAGATCTTTCGCCACAACGACGTTGCGCATCTTGAAAGCCTGCTGCAGGCGGCTGGCCGCGAACGCGCCAAGCTGATCGTCTTCGAGAGCGTCTATTCGATGGATGGTGACATCGCGCCGATCAAGCAGATCGTCGATCTTGCCGAGCGCTACAACGCTATGACCTATATCGACGAGGTCCATGCCGTCGGCATGTACGGATCGCGCGGCGGCGGCATCACCGAGCGCGAAGGGCTGGCAGACCGTATCGACATCATCGAAGGCACGCTGGCCAAGGCGTTCGGCACGCTCGGCGGCTATATCACCGGCACAAATGCGGTGATCGATGCCGTGCGCTCCTATGCGCCGGGCTTCATTTTCACCACGGCGCTGCCGCCGGCCATCGCCGCCGCGGCGACCACGTCGATCCGCCATCTGAAGCGCTCGCAGGCCGAACGCGACGCACAGCAGCGCCAGGCGACGCGGACCAAGCAGGTTCTTACCGCCGCCGGCCTGCCGGTGATGGACTCCGCTACCCACATCGTGCCGCTGCTCGTCGGCGATCCCGAACTCTGCAAGATGGCCAGCGACCGCCTGCTCGGCGTCCACGGCATCTACATCCAGCCGATCAACTACCCGACCGTGCCGCGCGGCACCGAACGGCTGCGTATTACGCCGACGCCGTTCCATTCGGATCACCTGATCGCGGAACTTCAGGATGCGCTGGTCGAGACTTGGGATGCTTTGGGTATCTCTTACGGTTCTGCGGGCCGGCCTTCGGTGAGGGAAAGCGACCGCGTCATTCCGTTGCTGGTGCCGAAGTCCGGCGGCTGATCCCCGAGTTTCAACTCGGGGATCGAAGGCAACTCACATACTCGTCATCCATTTCGCCAGCCGGTGCGCCGCTTCCTCGAGCTGGTCGAGGCGGCGGTGGAAGCACAGCCTGAGGAAGGCCTCGCCGCCGGGACCGAATGCGGTTCCGGGCGCCAGGCCGACATTGGCGCGGTCAACGATATCGAAGGCGGCGGCGCGTGAATCGGTGATGCCGTCGACTGTGAAGAACAGATAGAACGCTCCCTGCGGCACGGTGAAGCGTGCCCTGCCGGTCGCAGCCAGGATGCCGCAGACCAGGTCACGCGCCGCCCTCGCCCGCTCCACCTGCTCGACGATGAACGCATCGCCTTCGTCGAGGGCGACGAGCGCGCCGCGCTGCATGAACTGGGCAACGCCGGAGGTCGAATACTGAACCAGGTTCTCGAACACCTGCTGCAGCGAGGGATGGGTCTTGATCCAGCCGACCCGCCAGCCGGTCATCGCCCAGTTCTTGGAAAAACTGTTGACGAACAGAATGCGATCTTCGTCGGCCATGATGTCGATGAAGGACGGCGCGCGACTATCGCCGTAGTGAAACAGCGAATAGATCTCGTCGGCGATGATCCACAGGCCCCTTTCGCGGGCGAGGTCGAGGATCGCCTGCAGCGTCTCCCTGTCGGCGGTCCAGCCGGTCGGATTGGACGGTGTGTTGACGAACAGCGCCTTTGTCCTTGGTGTGATCGCCGCCGCGATCTTGCCGACATCGCAGGACCAGCCATTGCCGGACTGGTCGAGCGTGACAGCGACCGGGACGGCGCCCGCCACGCCGGCGGCTGCGGCGAAATTCGGCCAGGCCGGCGATAGATAGACGAGTTCGTCCCCCTTCCCGGCGACTGCGTCGAGCGCCAGCTGAATGGCATGCATGCCCGAACCGGTGACGATGAATTCTTCCTCGACGAAGCTCTTGCCGAAATGCCTGATGTAATAGCGGGCGAGCGCCTGCCGCAGCTCAGGGATGCCTTTCTGCCAGGTATAGAAGGTCTCGCCGCCCGCCAGCGCCCGGGCAGCGGCATCGGTGATGAAGGCGGGCGTCGGCAGGTCGCCCTCGCCGGCCCAGAGCGGGATCATGCCGTCGCGGTCGCGGCCGCGGTTCATGACGGCGACAATGCCGCTTTCCGGCGCGGCCCGGGCCTCGGCGCGCAAATTCTCGATCAAGGTCATGGATAGATCCGTTTCGTCTTCTGGACTGCTAGCGTGTTTTACGACAGGCGAAAACAGAAAACCCCGGCCGAAAACGACCGGGGTTTTGGTCCAGAGATCTTGCTCCTGCGCTATTTCCTGGCGAGGAGATCGCGAATTTCGGTGAGCAGCGCCACATCGGGCGGCGGCGGAGCGGCAGGCGCAGCTGGCTTCTCACGCTCCAGCCGCTTGCGCAGATTGTTCACGGCCTTGACCATCAGGAAGATAATGAAGGCGAGGATGATGAAATTCAACGCGACGGTGATGAAACTGCCATAGGCGAAAACTGCGCCCTGCTTCTTGGCGTCCGCCAGCGACGTGGCGTTGACGGCTGAGGACAACGGCAGGAAATAGTTGTTGAAATCGAGTCCGCCCAAAATAGCACCGATGATCGGCATGATGATGTCGTTGACCAGGGAATCGACGATTCTGCCGAAGGCGGCGCCGATGATGACGCCGACGGCCAGGTCCATGACATTGCCCCGGGAAATGAATTCCTGGAATTCTTTCAGCATGCGACCCTCCTTGTCCTGACGGGCCGTGCTGCCGCCTCTGCCCGCTTCGGTCGGCCCCACTGGCACATTAGCAAAAACCTACGGTTGCAGCATTGGCAAAAGACCGATTTCCACCGGCCAAAATTTCCCGGAGCCGAGCCATCCTGTGCCGAAAGCCGCGATGGACTTGATCGCCAAGCTGTGATTGCGTCTCATCAGGCCGGATGCAAAACCGGCAAGGGAGGATTTTCAGGCCGTGCAGGGCTGGTTCATCGTCATCATCGCGATCGCCTATGTGACGTTGCTGTTCGTCATCGCCAGCCTCGGCGACCGGCGCTCAACGACATCCGGACCCGACCGGGCCCGGCCCTTCATCTATGCGCTCAGCCTGGCGATCTACTGCACCTCCTGGACTTTCTTCGGTTCGGTCGGCCTTTCCTCCGAGCGCGGCCTTGAATTCCTCGGAATTTATATTGGCCCGGTTCTGGTGTTCGTATTCGGCTTTCCGCTGCTTCGGCGCATCGTCAGGCTGGCCAAGACAGAGAAGATCACTTCGATCGCCGACTTCCTCGGCGCCCGCTACGGCAAGAGTTTTGCCGTAGCAGCGATCGCCACGCTGATCGCGACGATCGGCGCGGTGCCTTACATAGCGCTGCAGTTGAAGGCGATTTCCGGCTCGGTCAGCCTGATGGTCGAGCATTATACCGGCTCGCCGCCTTCCTTCGATCCTTTCGTCAGCGACATCTCGCTGGTCGTCGCCATGCTGCTTGCGCTGTTTGCGGTGCTGTTCGGCACGCGCCATGCCGACGCCACCGAACACCAGGATGGACTGGTGCTGGCGGTAGCGGTCGAAAGCGTGGTCAAGCTCGCCGCCTTCCTGGCGATCGGCCTGATGGTGACCTTCCTGATCTTCGGCGGCCCAGGCGATATGGTCGACAAGCTCGCCCAGAATGCGCAAGTGCGGCAAGCGATGGGCTATAGCACGTCGCTCGCCACCTGGCTGGTCCTGACATGTTTGAGCGGTTTCGCCATCATCATGCTGCCGCGCCAGTTCTACGTCACCATCGTCGAGAACCGCAGCGAGGCCGAACTGCGCACCGCGACGTGGGTGTTTCCGCTCTATCTGGTGGCGATCAACCTTTTCGTGCTGCCGATCGCGCTCGCCGGCCTGGCGCTGGTCGGCACCAGAACCAGCAGCGACCTCTATGTCCTGTCGCTGCCGCTGCTCAGCGGTCACGACGTGTTGGCCATGGCGGCGTTCATCGGCGGCCTGTCGGCGGCGACCGCGATGGTGATCGTCGAAAGCGTCGCGCTGTCGATCATGATCTCCAACGACCTCGTCATTCCGCTGTTTGTGCGTCGCCTGCTCAAGACCACGACGTCCGAGAACGAGGACTGGTCAGCGCTCATCCTCAACGTGCGACGTGCGGCGATCTTCATTATGCTGTTCATCGCCTTCCTCTACTATCGCGAGAGCACCGACAGCGCACGGCTCTCCTCTATCGGCCTGATGTCCTTCGCCGCGATCGCGCAGTTCGCGCCGGCCTTGATCGGCGGACTGATCTGGCGGGGCGCCAATGCCAGGGGGGCGGCACTCGGCATGGTCGCCGGCATCGTCGTCTGGAGCTATACGCTGCTGCTTCCTTCGCTCGCCGCGTCCGATACCGGCATCGTCGTCCACGGCCTGTTCGGTTTCGAAGCGCTGCGGCCGCAAGCGCTGTTCGGCACTGTCGCCGAGCCGCTGAACCATGGTGTCCTGTGGAGCCTGTCGGTCAACTCGCTGTTCTTCGTCTTCGGCTCGCTGTCGCGCGCGTCGGTGCCGCTGGAGCGCATCCAGGCGTCGATCTTCGTGCCGCGCGAGGCGAGCCCGATGCCGAGCCTGCGCCGCTTCCGCACCACCGTCACCGTCAACGACCTCAAGGATACCATCGCGCGCTACCTCGGCGTCGAACGCACGGAACGGTCCTTTCAGTCGTTCGAAATGAGTAACGGCGCTTCGCTGCACGGCAACGAGCAGGCCAGCATGGACGTCATCCGCTTCTCCGAGCAGCTTTTGGCAAGTGCCGTCGGCTCCTCCTCGGCGCGGCTGATCCTGTCGCTGCTGCTGCGCCGCAACGATCGCGAATCCAAGGACGCCTTCCGCCTGCTCGACGACGCCACCGAGGCGCTGCAGCACAACCGCGACCTGCTGCAGATCGCGCTCGACCAGATGGAACAGGGCATCACCGTCTTCGACAGGGATTTCCGGCTGATCTGCTGGAACCGCCAATATCGGGCGCTGTTCGACCTGCCCGACGATATGGGACAGGTCGGCGTCTCGCTCGACCGCATCCTGCGTCACCTGGCCGAGCGCGGCGACATTCCGGCCGACCAGCGGGTGGCGATGCTAAACCGCCTAACCAGTTTCGTCAGCCCGTGGCAGATGGAGCTGAAGACCAGCGGCCGTATCCTGGAATTGCGCTCCAACCCGATGCCAGACGGCGGCATCGTCGCCACCTATGCCGACATTTCCGGACGCGTCGAGCAGGATCTGGCGCTGAAGCGCGCCAATGAAACGCTCGAACAGCGCGTCAAGAACCGCACCGTCGAACTGACCCGCGTCAACGAGGAGCTGGCCCAGGCGCAGATGCTGGCGGAGGAGGCCAATCTCGGCAAGACGCGCTTCCTCGCGGCCGCCGGCCATGACATCCTGCAACCGCTGAATGCTGCTCGTCTTTATTGCTCGTCGCTGATCGAAAAGGCCAGCAAGGGACCTGCGGGCAAGGCTGCGATCAACATCGAATCCTCGCTGGAATCGGTCGAGACTATTCTCGGTGCGGTGCTCGACATTTCCCGTCTTGATGCCGGCGCGATGAAACCGGACGATACGGCCTTCAGCCTGGACGAACTGCTGCGCCAGATCGGCAACGACTTTCAGCCGCTTGCCGCCGAGAAGAAACTCAGCCTGAGGATCATGCCATCGTCGCTTAGCGTGAAGACTGACCGCAATCTGTTGCGCCGCCTGATCCAAAATCTCGTATCCAATGCCATCAAATACACCCGCCATGGCCGCGTCCTGGTCGGCGTGCGGCGTCGCGGCGAACTGGCCGAGATCCAGGTGATCGATACCGGCATCGGCATTGCCACCGACAAGCTGAACACGGTCTTTCACGAATTCACGCGGCTCGACGAGGGTGCACGCGAAGCTGACGGCCTCGGGCTCGGCCTTTCCATCGTCGACCGCATCGCTCGCGTCTTGCGCCTCGAACTCCGGATCTTTTCAAGCCCGGGCAAGGGCACGCGCTTTTCCGTCATCCTGCCGGTCGCGGCAGTGCAGCAGCCGCGGCGCGAGGTCGAGGCGAAGGCGCCGGTCCGCACTGCTGCTTCGCTTGCCGGGCTCCGAGTGCTCTGTATCGACAACGACGCCCGCATCCTCGATGGCATGCGGCTGCTGCTCGAAGGCTGGGGCTGCAGCGTCGACACGTTTGCCGGCTCGGGGGATCTCGAGGGGTCCGTCATGCATCGCCCCGACATCGTGCTTGCCGACTACCATCTCGACGGCGAGACCGGCCTTGACGCGATCGTCAAACTGCGTGCGATCCACGGCCAGGACATGCCGGCCGTGCTGGTCACCGCCGACCGCTCGAGCGAGGTGCGCGCCACCGCCGGCAGGCTCGACGTGCCGGTGATCAATAAGCCGCTCAAACCAGCGGTGCTGCGCTCGATGATGGCGAGGGTCAGGCCGCTGGCGTCCGCGGCCGAGTAACGGTCATAATCTTTCTGTTGACCAGGGTGCTAGAGCGGGATGCGTTCAATTGAACGGGCATCCCGCTCTATCTGTTTGTTTTAGCCGCATTTCTGCAACGCCAAGTGATTCCACTTGGCTGCAAAATGCTCTAACTCAGCTGGCTGCCTGCAGCGGGTCGCTGCCGATCTTGGAGAGCAGGATCACCGCCTGGGTGCGGCTGTCGACGCCAAGCTTCTGCAAAATGGCC
The DNA here is from genome assembly GCF_003997585.1 of Mesorhizobium sp. M5C.F.Cr.IN.023.01.1.1. Classification (NCBI taxonomy): domain Bacteria; kingdom Pseudomonadati; phylum Pseudomonadota; class Alphaproteobacteria; order Hyphomicrobiales; family Phyllobacteriaceae; genus Mesorhizobium; species Mesorhizobium sp. M5C.F.Cr.IN.023.01.1.1. Next base: position 28,419 of record NZ_RZSU01000080.1, read on the forward strand.
GAGACATGCGCCTTGATCGTCGCTTCGGAGACACCGAGTTCGTAGGCGATCTGCTTGTTGAGCAGCCCTTCGCCCAGCATGCCGAGCACGCGCGTCTGCTGCGGCGTCAGCGTCTGCAGCCGCTTGATCAGATCGGAGATCTCGGGATCGCGCTCGACGCCGAGATCGATGCCCGTGGGCGCAGCGATGTCGCCGGCAAGCACCGACTGCACGGCGCTGCGGATTTCCTCCATGCTGGCCGATTTGGAGATGAAACCCGAAGCGCCGAGATCAAGCGCGCGCCGGATGGTCACCGGATCGTCATGCGCCGACACCACCACCAGCGGCACCGTCGGGTGGATGCCGCGCAGCGAGATCAGACCGGAAAGGCCGCTCGCGCCCGGCATGGACAGGTCGAGCAGCACCAGATCGACGTCCTCATTGGCCACGACCAGCGCCTTGGCGCTTTCGAAATCGCCGGCCTCGTGAATGCCGGCGACATCGCCGATGCCGGCAAGCGCCTCTCTCAGCGCGCCACGAAAAAGCGGATGATCGTCAGCGATGACGAAAGTGTAGCCTGACGGCACATGGCCCTCCCCGAATCCCACTGATTGTCTGCTTCTTACGGGATCAGTCGAACGATTATGCGACGATATCAGCCGTTTTCAAGCGGCAAGCCTATGCGCCGGGTTCGCACGGTGAATGGTGCTCAGGTTTTTTGCGAATTGGGCTTGGCGCTATCCTCGCCGCTGTCCTTTTCCATGTCCTTGACGATACCCATGAAGCTGCGCAGGAAGCGCTCCATGTAGCTCATCGTCTTGTTGAAATCCTCCTCGCTGGGCAATGTCGACTCAAAGCGGGCCGCAAGCGAGTTCTCGAGCTTGACGACGCGCTGGTCGAGCGCCTTCACCGAATTCTGCAGCCGGTCGATCTCGTCCTGGAAGGCGGCGCGTTCATCGGCCGCCATCTTGCAGACGAGCTGGCCGGAACGCTCCTCGCAGATCGACATCGCACCGGTCTGCGTGTCCATGCGGACATAGCCGGTGGCCGACTTTTCCAGCCGGTAGCGGTCGGTCTCCTCGGAAAAGGCTGATGCCGCGACGAACGAGACGAGTGCTGCGGGAATCAAGACGTGCTGCGGACGCATATTGTCCTCCATAGGCCAGTAAGCGCAATTTATCGCATGTTTGCGCCGGAAATGGGGAAGAACCCTGGCCTTTACCTTAACGCAGATTCTTGTCGGAAAACCGTGTGACACTTTTCCGGAACCTGCTTGCCTCTTCCCCGTATGGTTGGTTCGGACTATAGCGCAACCATGTCTCAGATTATCTACAAGATAGTACCTGAACCGTTGTGGCGCGAGGCCGAAAGAAATGGCCGCTTCACCGGCGCGCCGATCGATGTCGCCGATGGCTTCATTCATTTTTCCACCGCCGGCCAGGCAAGGGAAACGGCGGCAAAACATTTTGCCGGCCAGACCGGGCTGCTGCTGGTCGCCATCGATGGCGCCAAACTGGGTGATTTGCTGAAATACGAGGTCTCGCGCGGCGGCGCGCTGTTCCCGCATCTTTACGGCCCGCTCGACCTCAAGGCCGTCGTCTGGGTGCAACCGTTGCCGCTCGGCACCGGCGGCCTGCACCAGTTCCCAACGCTGGACGCCGAATGAGCGTGCTCGACCGGCTCGGCCAGAGGTTCCTGTTCGCATTCGATCCGGAAGCCGCCCACGGCCTGTCGATCGCGGCGCTGAAATGGGGGCTGCCGGTCGCCCGGCGCCCCGTGCGCGACGACAGGCTGAAAGTCAGCGTCTGCGGCATCGATTTCCCCAATCCGCTCGGCATGGCTGCCGGCTACGACAAGAACGCCGAGGTTCCCGATGCGCTGCTTGGCCTCGGCTTTGGCTTTGCCGAGATCGGCACGATCACACCACTGCCGCAGGCCGGCAACCCGAAGCCGCGCATTTTCCGGCTGACATCGGACGAAGCGGTGATCAACCGGCTGGGCTTCAACAATGAGGGTCACCAGGCTGCCGAGGAACGGCTTGCTGCCCGCAAGGGCCGCGCCGGCATTGTCGGCATCAATATCGGTGCCAACAAAGACAGCACCGACCGCGTCAGTGACTATGAACGCGGCGTTGTCAGGTTTGCGCCATACGCCAGCTACCTGACGGTCAACATCTCCTCACCGAACACGCCGGGTCTGCGCAACATGCAGGCCCGTGAACAGCTTGGCGAGCTCCTGTCGCGCGTCATGGCCGCACGTACGGCAGCTGCAGCGCAGCCGCCCATCTTTCTCAAGATCGCGCCGGACCTCGTTGAGGCCGAGCTGGAGGATATCGCCGCCGAGGTCACCGAGAAGGCAATAGACGGCCTCATCGTTTCCAACACCACGATTGCGCGGCCGCGACTGCGCAGCGCCGGTTTCGCCGGCGAGACCGGCGGGCTTTCGGGAAAACCGTTGTTCCAGCGCTCGACCATCGTGCTGGCAAAGATGCGCAAACTGCTTGGCCCGGAC
>NZ_RZSU01000081.1:0-30293 GCF_003997585.1 Mesorhizobium sp. M5C.F.Cr.IN.023.01.1.1
GGCGGCGGCCTTACGACGTCGACGGCAACGAAAAAGGCCGCCTTCGTGGGCGGCCTTTCACAATTCGCAGAATGCCGTGTCATTCCGCGTCCTTGGCAGCTTTCTTCTTCGGCGCGGCCTTCTTCTTGGGCTCTTCCGCATCGTCGGCCTGCTTGGCGTCGGCCTTCTTCGCAGCGGCTTTCTTCGCCGGCTTCGCCTTGGCCGTCTCGGTGTCCTCGTCGTCGGCCATCAGCTCTTCCTTGCTAACCTTGACGTCGGTGACCGAGATCTGGCCGAGCAGATGGTCGACCACCTTCTCCTCGAATAGCGGCGCGCGCAGCGTGTTCAGCGCTTCGGGGTTGCTGCGGTAGAATTCGAAGGCTTCCTGCTGCTGGTTGGCCGGGTAGCGGCGCACCTGCTCGAACAGGCCACGCTGCAATTCGTCGTCCGACACCGTCACGCCGGCCTTCTCGCCGATTTCGGCGAGAACCAGGCCGAGACGCACGCGGCGCTCGGCAAGCCGCATATATTCGGCGCGCGCCTCTTCTTCCGTCGTCTCCTCGTCGGCGAAGGTGCGGCCGGCGGCTTCCAGATCGCGATTGACCTGGTTCCAGATGTTGTTGAACTCGGCCTCGACGAGCTTCGACGGTGCCTCGAACGAGTAGGCGGCATCGAGCTGGTCGAGCAGCTGGCGCTTGATCTTCTGGCGCGTCATCGAGCCGAACTGGTTCTCGATCTGGCCGCGCACCACTTCACGCAGGCGCTCCAGCGACTCCAGGCCGAGATTCTTGGCCATTTCGTCGTTGATTTCCAACGCACCGGGCTTGGACACTTCCTTGACGGTGACGTCGAAGGTCGCTTCCTTGCCGGCCAGATGCGCCGCTTGGTAGTTTTCCGGGAACGTGACCGTGACCTGCGTCTCGTCGCCGGCCTTGCTGCCGATGAGCTGATCCTCGAAGCCGGGAATGAATTCCTTGGAGCCGAGCACCAGCGGCTGGTCCGTGCCGGCGCCGCCGCTGAAGGCTTCGCCGTCGATCTTGCCGACATAGTCGATCGTCACTCGGTCGCCTTCGGCGGCCTTGCCGGCCTTCGGCTCATAGGTGCGCGCCGATTCGGCGACACGCTGGACCTGCTCGTCGATTTCCGAATCCGGCACGTCGAACACCTGACGCGTCACCTTGATGTCGGAGAAATCCTTGATCTCGATCGGCGGGATGATCTCGTAGTTCAGGCGGAACTCGAAGTCTGCGCCGCCGGCCAGGATCTTCTCGGCCTCCTTCTCGTCCTCGGTCATGATCACTTCGGGCTGCATGGCGGCCTTTTCGCCGCGCCCGGTAATGATCGAACGGGTCGAATCGTTGAGGATCTCGTTGACCACCTCGGCCATGAACGACTTGCCGTAGACCTTGCGCAGGTGCTGCACGGGCACCTTGCCGGGGCGGAAGCCGTTGATACGGACCTTGTTCCTGGCATCGGAAAGCCGCGCCATCAGCTTGGCTTCCATGTCACCGGCCGGCACGGTGATCTTGATCTCGCGCTTGAGACCGGAGTTGAGCGTTTCGGTGACCTGCATCATAGAACCTTTGTTTCCACCAATGAGGCAGCCAAACGGCTCCTGCCGTTTACAGCCTGCCGGTATTATCTTGCCGGGAATGGCTTTTGGTGCGGGACTTGGCGATCTGTCCGCCCTACGCGGCTCAAACCCTTCAGAAATACGCTCCAAAATGTGAATAAGTCTCTGTTTTTCCTACTTCTTATCACATTCTGCAGAAGCGGATCGTCGCATCCCGTCACATTCGACACGCCTTTTGTCACAGGCTCGGCTAATTTTCAACCATCTTCGCATCTACAGCGCCGCGCGTCCTCTTGGACGCGCAAAGGACGCTGTAGCACCTTGATTTTGGCGCGTGATCCTTTCCAAAATCGATTTTCGGGATTATGCGCCGGCGAACGGCCCCTATTTTGACCGCGACATTGACAGAATGATGGCTCAGCGCTGCGATCCTGACGCAGAGAAGCCCGCCACGTTGCGAGTGGCGGGCCGGCCGCGAGCCCAGGAGAGTATTGTCAAGCCTCCACGGCCGATGCGGTACTCCCGTTTGAGCAGTCTCCTCAGCGGCGTGCGATCAGCAAGCAAAGCTCACGTAGGTCGCGATCGTATGTGCTGCCGCTCCCGAGCACGTCGACGCAGCGCTTCTTCATCCGTATCAGCTGGTTGCTGGACATCTGCGCGACCAGGCTCACGCCGTGAGTGCCGGGTGTTCCAGGAGTCCCGGCTGTGCTAAGAAGGGTTCCGCCGCCCACGCGGACACCGCTCGTCGCACTAACGCGGACACCGCTCGTCGCACTAACATTGGCACCCACACCCGGTGTAATGCCGCCGGTGCCGCCAACATTGGCGCCTGCGCCGGCAGTGATACTACCAGAGCCACCGACATTGGCACCCCCACCAGCGGCAAGGCCTCTGCTGCCGCCAATCGATGTCCCGGCGCCGGCATCCGCTCCGCTACCGCCGATCGAGGCCCCGGCTCCCGCCTTAACACTGCCGCTATCCCCGATCGAGGCGCCGAGACCGGCAGTAATGCCCCTGCTGCCGCCAATTGATGCACCGGCGCCGGCATTCACTCCGCTCCTACCGCCGATCGAGGCGCCGAGACTAGCGGTAATGCGCCTGCTGGCGCCAACCGATACACTGGAGCCGGCATTCACCCCGCTACTACCGCCGATCGAGGCGCCAGCTCCCGCGATGCCGCCACTGCCGCCGATCGAGGCGCCGAGACCGGCGTTTACTCCGCCTCGGCCACCAACTGATGCGCCGGCTCCGACGCTAACGCCGCCTGCGCTGGAAGGAAAAGACAGAGATACAACAAGTGCACCACCGGCCAAAGCTGTGGCGAAACGCTTAACGACATTTGCCATGACACTCTCCTTTGGTAGCTACCTCAGCAGCAGTTTCAAAGCCTGCTACTTTGGCGACAACGAAGTCAGAGACTTTTTGAATTGCTAACCCGGAACTTGTTTACGATCGTGACTTACGGGTAGCAAAAAATTCCGAATCAATTTGAAAGAATTGTGAATACATTCCCAGGCAGAAAAACCTGACCGCCGATGAGTTCGTTCGCGCCGCCGTCGCCTACTTTGGACGGGAGATCCGCGCCGTGGCCGCCGATGCACCATCTGGTGCTCATCTTTGCCGACAGCTTTGCAATAAACCCTAAATATGATCCGTCAGGTCGAGCGCGACGCCAACGCGTGGCGCGGCGTGAAGTCCACGGTCCACCGACAGGGGACTTGCCCAGGCGACTGGCATAGACGGCAAGCGGGGGCCGAAAAACCTCGAAAATCTAAGTCTTGAACTTATGACACAGCTTGTGACATAGACGTGTTACGGCACACCAAGCCAGCGGGTATGGCGGAATTGGTAGACGCACCAGATTTAGGTTCTGGCGTGAGAACGTGGGGGTTCGAGTCCCTCTACCCGCACCACGATTTTTGCGTGTATCTCTCATTAAACTCTTGTTATCCCCCAGCAGTGCATCGGCTTCCCTGCGTTTTTGCAGCTCCAGATCCAGGCGGCGCCAGATCGGCAGATAGAGATCGGCCTTGCGGCCGGCCTTGTCCATCAAGCGCGCGACCGTGTCAGCGAGTGGGCTGCGTTTAATGGGTATTACGTTTGAAACCTAGCTTAGCTAGGCACGCGCCCCGTGTCTCTAGCTGGAGCATTTAAGTGCAGACGAACAACTCGCCGGTCGTCAGGTGATTCAGCCCATACCTGCCAACGTCGCGTGGGTCGAAATCGCGAGCAGTGATCATTTCGACATTGAAACCGGCCGCCTTCAAGCGGTCCTCTATGTCGAACCCGTATAGCCTTACGTGATCGATCTGGCCAAACTTTTCAATCCGAGATTCTGGCGTTGTGACCGTGGGGTCCTCGTAGGTCTTTCTGCGCCATATCGGGACGGCCACGACGCATGTTCCGCCTTTCGTTAGTACCCGGCGCAACTCCGAAAACGCCGCGCGATCGTCTGGGACATGTTCCAGAACGTTTGAGCACCAAATGAATTCGAAGCTCTCGTCCGAGTAGGATAATTTTGTGATGTCCTCGACCTCCATCGCCAATCCCGGTTCAAGGTCGCAACTGACATACCTGCGGGAGATGCTTCTGAGCCATTTTTCAATTGGCTTCTCTGGGGCGAAATGAAGGGTGCTTTGGAGGTCCTTCAGCTTCGACCGAAGAGCAAAATAGCCAAGACGGTGACGCTCCAGGCTACCGCATTTCGGACAGTATGAATCGGCTGACGGCTTGCGCGGATTAAGCCGTGGCCGGAACTCACTTCCCTCCCAGCCGCAGAATAGACATTCACGTCCCTTTCCAAGGTCCGAGAGAGCGTAAACCAAGCGCCGTCGTACGAAATCTACTATCGTCACGTTCACTGCCCTTACCTGCGATCGATGGCTGACCGCATAGAGCACGATTGTTGGAATCGCAAGTGTATCGGGAAGAGCCGGCTGGCCGTTCAACTTACAAGCGATTGCCGTCCGGCCTCTGCTGTTCGACCACCAAATCAGGCACATCGAGCCTATCTTCACGACCGGGACGCGCCGATCCCGAGAGCGCGACGAGCCCTCCATCGTGCAAAGCCGGAAAACTCGACCTTCCGGCGGTCCAAGAATGGTATCGGATCAAAAACGGCCGAGGCTCTAATCGCCACTGGATGAAAGTTCAGTGGCAGGTCAGAAGCTATCGTTGACGGATCTCGGTATTTTCACCGGCCTGTCACGCCGGAAGTCTAACCGAAAAAAGTTTTACAATTTTCTCCTAACCCATTGAAATCAAACGAGCGGATTTTCGCCGGTTTTACACAGAAGCCTTGGAATCCAAAGGAATGGGCTAGCTAGTCGGCAGTTCCGAAATCGCGTGTGCTTTCAAAGGGGTCAAAAATCTTAGGTGCACTCTACCCGCACCACTGCTCCCCTAGAAAAGTGGATTAAGGTTCCAGTGCCGAAAGCGTAGGGTTCGTGTCCCTTCATCGCACCAAGTTTTTCGCCAGAAGGCCTGGAAACGCCGCGTTCTCCCAGGTGCGATCTGTTCGGCAGAGCATCAATTGGCCCTTGCGAAAGCTGATCCTGCTCAAGATGACTGCCGGGAACCAGCCTCGGCAAAACACGTTGCTAAGTCATCGACCTTCACAAAAAGGATCCGTGCGATGGCGAAAGACCTATCTCGCGAGGAAGAGAAACGCGGCACCGGAAAGGTCTTCATGTGGGGCGCCGTGATCATCGCTCTGCTTTTTGTTGCCCTAATGGCCGTGTTCATCCTTGGGCCGTTCTGGTCTTAGCCGCCATTTTTGGGCATCGTGAAACTGCAGGCCGCTTACTCCTCAAAGACCTGGCGCGTGAACCACTCGGTCAAATTCGCAAGTTCAGGTCCCAGCACGCGATCGTCGCCGACCGGCGGCACGATGCTTCTGATATCCGCGACGAACGACAGAAGCGCCGGAGGCGCCACACGCTCGGTTACGTGCAGCGCCTGCGAGGCGATCACCGCCAGCATCGCCATCGCGGCATCGAGGCAGCGGCCGGCGCGTGCTTCCTTCGTCCAGGCGAGGAACACCGTCGTCGCTACATCATCCTGGCCGGCGCCGGCCGATTCCGTTCCCGGGATGAAAGTGCGCTGCGCCGCGAGTTTCGCCTGCTCCAGATAGCCCGTGATCGCCATCGGCACATAGCCGACATTGCCGTGACCATCGCTGTCACTCCAGTCCCGCCCCGTCAAAAGCAGATCGGGCAGGAGCGATACCTTGCCGTTCAAAAGCTTCGAGGCGTGGCGGTCGCATAAGAGGCAGATATCGGCCCATATCGCTGCCAGATCATCCAGGGCGGGTGTTGCCATGGCATTGTGATAGCCGCCTGTGCTGATGCAGCGCCCGAGCGGGTGCCCGTCGTCAGGCGGGATGTAGACCGGGTTGTCCGATACCGAAGCGAGCGACACAGTAGCCGCCCGCTCTGCCGACGCCAGCGCGCGATGCGCCTGCCCCAGGATGCGAGGAACGATTCGGTAGCTGACCGGTGCCTGATAATTGCGGCGCCCGGTTCCGGCGCCTGCAAGAAACTCTCTTAATCCGCGCAGGGCCGTTGCTTCGTGTTCATCGCCCCAAAGCGCGTCGAGCGCCGGATCGTAATGCTCGAGCGGCGCGCGAAACGCCTCGATCGAAAGCGCAAAGACTTTTTCGGCAAGGCGAATGCGGCGGCGAGCCGCCAAGGCCGCGTCGGCCACTAGCGCGGCAGCGCAAGGCGAGCCATTGATCAAAGATCCCCGTTCCTTGACTTCCAGTTCGAAGCGCGTCGAAAGTTCCGCAAAGAGCGGATAGAGGGCGAGGATTTCACCGGCGCCACCTTGGCCGGAGGACGGCACCATGGGCATGGGTTTGCCGTCCAGCATCGCGGCGACGGCGAGCGCCATGCGCGGTGTCGTCGCGGCGTTTCCTTCGAGGAAATTGGCCAGGCGGGCGAGCACGATCGCCCGTACCACGCGATCTGGTAAAGGCTCGCCGAACGATGTGGCGGCTGCGAACGCCTTGATGCGCGCATGGCGACCCCGCTCGCCAAGTTCGAGCCGCCTGCTCGCCAGTTCTCCCATAGCGGTGGTTACGCCATAGATGACCGGTACAGGCTCGGTTTCAATAAGACGCAGGAACGACGCGCGACACTCTGCGATGCGCTGCAAGGCCTTGCCGCTGATTTGCACCGTGTCTTTCTTCCAGGCGACGCGGAAAACGGAGCTGAGATTTATGTCTTCTCGTGTCGTCAGGATAGTTGTCATGTTTGATGCTGTCCGAGCGGCCACGCTTTCCCAATTCTAATCCGGGCCAATTCTAATAAAGTGGTTCCTCGAACAGCGTCTTGTCGCCGTCCATCAGCGCCTTGATCTGCCCGGCGCCATCGGCTGCGATTGCGACGCGGACGCCGAACGGTCGCACCCGCATATCGTTCTGGATCGCTATTCCCTCGCCTTCCGGCAGGTAGAAACGTTCAATGCCGTAATCCGGCGCGATCATCGTGGCTGCGCTGAGATCCCACCCCGCGGACACATGCCCGACGATGTCGATTTCGTCGGATGCTGCCGGCGCCGGCGCTTGCCCGAACCAGGCCGCGGTCGCCTCCCAATAGCCGTCGGCGCCCTGCTTCAGCCTGACAACGATCGGCGTGTCGTCGCTCGTGAGCTTGCCGGCTGGAACGTTGGCGATCAGCTTCACCGGTATGCGCGAAATATCGTAGCCAAGGCGAATGAAGTCGCCGCGCAGCAGATCGCGCGGATCGATCGGTTCGACCCTAAGCAGCACTTGCTTGCCGTCGCGCAGGATCGCCGCCCGACCAGCGATGATCCAGCTCAGGAAGCCGATCTGGACGAGCGCCAGCACCACCGCCGAGATGATCAGTCTTTTACCGGTCATCATGCCGCCGCTCCTTCTCCGCTCGGGGACCTCATGCGCTTTTCAATGCGGAGGATGACAAGAGCAAGGATGCCGAGAAGCACTGCCGCCGCGAGGAAGAAGCCTGCCGTGTCGAGCATCGATCGCAACATCACCATGTAAATGATGGCGAGTTCGAAGGCGAAGCCGGCATAGGCAACCCAGCGCAAGCCCCTGCTGTCGCGTCCGCCCAGCACGATTGCCGCGACAAGGCCGGCAAGCGCAACGGCCGAGGCAATGGCAAAGCCGCTGTTGTAGCTGCTTAAATCGGCTAATTCGAACTGGATCATCGCCAGGCCGGTGAGAAATCCGACCAGCGCGTGCAAGGGCAGCCGGCCGCCCAGCTGCAGTATCCAGTCGACGGGCTCGGCAGCGAAGATCGCAGCCGAGAAAAGCAGCACCGACACGACGACGAGCGGCACAGCGACCTGCATTGTTTCGTATTCCGTAAACATCAGCACGAGATAGAAGATGACCGACAGGATGATCAGGTGGCGCGCCGCCTGGCTGCGGCTCCAGAAAGAAATGGCGAACAACACGCTCGCCATGACGACGAAAAGATGCGGAAATTCCGCGCGACTGAAATAATCGAACCCCTTCAGGAACAGCCAGGCATCGGCAATGCCGACAGCAGCGACTGTCAACGGGTTCGAGCGCAGCGCAACCGCAGCCAAGGCCGTACCAGCGCCCCAGGTGATCAAGGCCGATGTCTCGTCGCCGGATAAATGATACATCTGGCCGATCAGCGCGATCGATCCGCCGAATGCCGCCGCGGCGACCATCCAAAGTGCCTCACCGAGCGCAGGATGGTCGCGCGTCTTCAGCACCGCGCCGCCGACATAGCAGGCGAGGATGATGGCGAAGAGCGCCGCCACCCGCGCCAGCCGCGGGATGGCTTCCCAATTGGCGGCGACGAAGATCAGGATGGCGGCGCCAAACAGCAGCGCCGCCATCATGGCCAGGATCGAACCGAAGCTCAGCGATGTCCGTTGATTGGCCTCGACGTCGCGCGTCAGCGCGCCGGCCGTCGAGGCATCGATCAGGCCAGCCTGCAGCCATCGTGCGATATCGGCCCTGACGCGTGACGAATAGCTCGCCATGCCTTCTCCCCCAGCTTGGTCTTTTTTTCAGCCGCCCCGGCCAAACCGTTGACGCTGCGACATTTTCCGATTCGGGTTTATCTATGTCGAAGACGCGAGCGCGCGGTGATGGTGCATTGCACAATTTGCATTGCTGCCATGCACCAATAGCGCTTTTAAATCGATATGACCCCACCTATCTTCACGGCGTACACAAAGACGGAATGATCCGAAAGAAAGACGAAACGAGAATACCATGAACCTGATCCGCAACTATCGCAACTGGCGCCGCTACCGGGACACCGTTTCCGAGCTGAGCCGCCTGAGCAACCGCGAACTGACCGACCTCGGCATCAGCCGCAGCGACATCCACTACGTCGCCCGCAAGGCGGTCTAATCCTCTTCGGACCGCAAATGGTCCGAACCAGTTTGACTTGAAAAGAGAACGACAATGAACCTGATCCGCAACTATCGTAACTGGCGCGTTTATCGCTCGACGGTTACCGAGCTGGGTCGCCTTTCGAACCGCCAGCTGCATGATCTCGGCATCGTCCGCGAAGAGATCAAGAGCATCGCCCGCAAGGCGATCTAGTCAAGGAATTTCGCCAGGGTCGACCTCCTCCCCGACCCTGACGAATACGGTCAGCCTTCACCTCCTCCTGAGGGTTGACCACAAAAACGGCGCCCGCCGCACCTCCTCCCGCGGCGGGCGCTGTTTCCAAGAGCGAAACGTTCGTCCGCGAGGCGAAACGAATTTCGTCCCAAAAGGGTTTCGCCCCTTCACCAGGCGAAAGGAATTTCGTCAAAGCCGACCTCCTCCCCGGCGATGACGAATACGGTCGATCTTCACCTCCTCCCGAGGATCGGCCAGCAAAACGACACCCGCCGGACCTCCTCCCCCGGCGGGTGTTGTTGTTTTCAGAGTCGAAGCAAGTCCGAGAGCCGTTTTGGCGGGGGACAGTCGTCAGTCCAGCGCACCGCTTTCCAGCACGCCCCGTTTCTTCCACTGGCTCAGCGGAAAAATGTCCGGTGCGCCGCCCATCGGCGCATACCAGGAATCCACCACCCATTCGGTGCCCCCGCGGTCGCTGATCACCGCCGTCCAATGGGGATAGCGCCCGTCGACAAACAAGCCTCGCGAGGCGTTGTCCTCGACCTTGTGAAACCTGAGCAATTTTCGCTCGGCAAGATAGACCAGCAGCGCATGCGTATTGGTCGATTCGTCGACACAATCCATCTGGCCCCTGATGCGCGATGCACCGAATTGCGAATGCGGCAGATCGCGAATGCCGATGGCCCAGAAAATGCGCTGCTCGAAATAGCGGACCGCCTTCGAAATAGCTGAGCGCTCGGCTTGGGGCGAACCCGCACCCGCACGCAGGATAGAGCGGAAACGCGCGCCGTCACCGGGGCCAAGCGCCAGCATCGTTCGATAGTTGCAGCTGTAGCCGTGGCATATGGGGATCCGCTTGGAAGACGTCGCGGCCAGTTCGCCGGCGGCCGCTGATCCGCTCATGGCGATCACGACTGTCAAAAAGGTAGCTCCGGCAAAGATCCCGAGACTCCCGTCCATTCTCCGATAGTAGACGATTGCAGCACTTGGCGCCAACAGTGCGACGAACTCATGCAATTGCAATCGCAGCTACAAGGGATTATTTCGGCGCTCATGAACAAGAATCCCATTCACGTCATCGGCGGCGGCCTCGCCGGCTCCGAAGCCGCTTGGCAGGCGGCCGAAGCCGGCGTTCCCGTTGTTCTGCATGAAATGCGTCCCGTGCGCGGCACCGATGCGCACAAGACGGATGGGCTGGCCGAGCTCGTCTGTTCCAATTCCTTCCGTTCCGACGATGCGCAAACCAACGCCGTCGGTCTGTTGCACGCCGAAATGCGGCTGGCCGGTTCGCTGATCATGAGCGCTGGCGATGCCAACCAGGTGCCCGCCGGCGGTGCGCTTGCCGTTGACCGCGACGGATTTTCCGAAGCGGTGACCAAAAAGCTCGAAGCGCACCCGCTCATCACCATCCAGCGCGAGGAAGTGCCCGGCCTGCCGCCGGCGGATTGGGACCAGGCGATCATCGCCACCGGGCCGCTGACCGCACCGTCGCTCGCCCAATCGATCGCGGAAGTGACCGGCGCCGATGCGCTCGCCTTCTTCGATGCCATCGCGCCGATCGTCCATTTCGACACGATCGACATGGACGTTTGCTGGTTCCAGTCACGCTACGACAAGGTCGGGCCTGGCGGCACCGGCAAGGACTACATCAACTGTCCGATGGATAAGGAGCAGTACCTTGCCTTCGTGCGGGCACTTGTCGACGGTCAGAAAACCGAATTCAAGCAATGGGAAGGCACGCCATATTTCGACGGCTGCCTGCCGGTCGAGATCATGGCCGAGCGCGGCGTCGAGACGCTGCGTCATGGGCCGATGAAGCCGATGGGGCTGACCAATGCGCACAACCCATCGGTGAAGGCCTATGCCGTCGTGCAACTTCGCCAGGACAATGCGCTGGGCACGCTCTACAACATGGTCGGCTTCCAGACCAAGCTGAAGCATGCCGAGCAGGTGCGCGTGTTCCGCACCATCCCGGGCCTCGAAAACGCCGAGTTCGCTCGCCTCGGCGGCCTGCACCGCAACACCTACATCAATTCGCCGACGCTGCTCGACCATTCGCTGCAGTTGAAATCGCGGCCCGGCCTGCGCTTCGCCGGCCAGATCACCGGCTGCGAAGGCTATGTCGAAAGTGCGGCCATCGGCCTGCTTGCCGGGCGCTTTGCCGCCGCCGAGCGACTGGGCCACGCGCCGGCGTTGCCGCCGATGACCACAGCCTTTGGCGCGCTGCTCAACCATATCATCGGCGGTCACATCGTTTCCGACGACGAGCCGGGAAAGCGCTCCTTCCAGCCGATGAATATCAATTTCGGCCTGTTTCCCCCTGTGGAAGCGCCGAAAGCCGAGGGAAAGCGCCTGCGCGGCAAGGATAAGACCGTCGTCAAGCGGCGTGCGGTGACGTCACGCGCGCTGGCCGACTGCCGCCAATGGCTGGGATTGCCTTCGCGAGCGGAAGCAGCGGAGTAGCAGTTACGGAGTTCGTGTCAGCCTTCAGGCGACCGGCCAGCCTCGCGTCGCGCGACGCAAGAGCAGCCAATGGCGGCGCCAGGCCGAGAGCTGCGCCACGCCGTTCAGAGGTGAATGAGGAGAACTTCCCATCTTGCCGAGATAGGCGCGCGACAAGGCCAGCGGCAAAAATGCCGGTCGAAGCGAAACCGGCAAAGCCGATGCACCGCTTTCGAAAGCGGCAAGATGTTCTTGCGCCAGCGCGATCATCGCGGCGACGGCGCGTTGCGCTCCAGGCCCACCATCGCCCGCAACGAACTCTGCCGGCGAGGACCCTGCGGCCGCCAGAATGTCGGCCGGAAAAAAGCATTGCCCGCGCTTGCGATGCAGCGGCAGCAGCAGCAAAAAGCCGGTCATCGCCTGTGCACAACCGGCCCTTCCGGCAAGTTCGGCAAACCGTGGTGCTTCGACGGGATCAAGCACCATCGCTGCAAGCTGGATGAGCGCCGCTGCGGTCTCGCCGCAATAGCCTTCCAGATCCGTCCGCGACGGCATAGGGTCGTCATAGAGATCGAAGATACGGGCTTCGAGCATGTTCTCGAAGGCAGATTTCGGCAGGCGGTGGGCGGAAATCGTGGCCGTCAACGCGTCCGCAACCGGATGGCCGGTGCCTGCCCCATCGTCCTCGGCTGCGATGACATCGCGCCACCATTGCAGCCGCACTTCGCCGGGCAGCGCCTCGCGGATACGGTCGCGGATGCCTGATATCTCGGCATTGAAGGCATAAAGCGAAAAAAGTGCCTCACGCTTGTCTTCAGGCGCATAGAGCGCGGAAACATAGCGGTCATGGTCGGCGGCTCGCACCGTTTGCATGACGATTTTGGCGTTCTCGCTCACGTCACTCGACGGCAATCAGTGCGGCGGCCACCGCACGGTTTTCCGCCAGAAGAACATTGTAGGTCCGCACGGCCGCGCCGGTCGACATCGAATCGGCCGCAATGCCCGCCGCTTTCAGCGCGGTACGCAACGCGGCCGGCAACGGCTTGAGATCCTTGCCGGCGCCGACCAGCAGGATCTCGACCTTGTCAGCTTCATTGAGCAGCTTGGCGAAATCCGCCGCCGTCAGTGCCAGGGGATCGGCCGGCTCCCAACCGTAGATGCCCGACGGCAGGCACAGAAGCGAGCCGCGATGCGACATGTCGGCGAAACGAAACCCGCCATTGCCATAGGCGTCGATCGGCGCACGGCCGGGGAAATGCGCTTCGCGGATGACGATGCCTTTGGTCATCCCGTTGGCCGCCCGTCAGGTCGCCAGGGCTTTGCCGCCGCTCACCGGCTTCTCCTCATCGGCCGTCGCGGCCTGCGGCCGCAGCTTGAACAGGATGAGGAGTGGCGCGGCGATAAAGATCGACGAATAGGTTCCGAAGACCACGCCGAACAGCATCGCCAGCGTGAACGAGCGGATCACCTCGCCGCCGAACAGCACCAGCGCCAGCAGCGCTAGCATCGTCGTCACCGAGGTCAGCGTCGTTCTGGACAGCGTCTCGTTGATGGCGTTATTCAACAACTGCGGCAACGGCATTCTCTTGTATTTTCGTAGGTCTTCGCGAACACGGTCATAGACGACGATCGTGTCATTGAGCGAATAGCCGATGATGGTGAGTATCGCCGCAAGCGACGACTGGTTGAATTCGAGACCGGTGATGACGAAGAAGCCGATCGTCATGACCACATCGTGGACTGTGGCGATGATGGCGCCGACCGCAAACTGCCATTCGAAACGGAACCAGACATAGATCAGGATTCCGAGCAGTGCGATCAGCATGGCGATGGTGCCTTGCTTGGCGAGTTCGCCGGAAACCGTCGGTCCCACCACCTCGACGCGGCGGAAATCGTAATGGTCCTGCAACTCGCCGCGCACCTTGTCGATGACAGTCTGTTCGGCGTTCTCGCCGCCCTCCTGCGTGCCGACGCGAATCAAGACGTCGTTCGGGTCGCCGAACTGCTGCACCTGCACTTCGCCGATGTTGAGTTCCGAAAGCCTGCCGCGGATGTCGGCGATATCAGCGGTGCCATCCTTGGCCTGGACCTCAATCAGCGAACCGCCCTTGAAGTCGATGCCGTAATTGATGTCGACAGTCATGAACAGCACGACCGCCAGGATCGACAGCACGCTGGACAGCGCGAATGTCCAGCGGCGGATGCCCATGAACGGAATTCTCGTGCCCGGCGGGACGAAGGTCACCGGCGCGCGCGGTAACTCCTTCGGGCGGGCGCGGCGGAGCCAGATCGACACCAGTAGCCGGGTGAAAGTGAACGCGGTGAAGACGGTGGTCAGAATGCCGATCGCGAAGGTTACGGCAAAGCCCTTCACCGGTCCGGTCCCGAGCCAGAACAGCACCACGGTCGCGATCAGCGAGGTGACGTTCGAATCGACGATGGTCGCCAGCGCTTTCGAAAAGCCAGTATCGATCGCCTGGATGACCGAGCGACCGTTTCGCCGTTCCTCGCGAATGCGCTCGTAGATGAGAACGTTTGAATCGACCGCCATGCCGATGGTCAGCACGATACCGGCGATGCCCGGCAATGTCAGTGTCGCGCCAAGCAACGACAACAACGCGATGATCATCGCCACATGCACCGCCAGCGCGATGTTGGCAATGAAGCCGAGGAAGCCATAGGCCACGAACATGAAAACGACGACGAGGATGGAGCCGATCACGCCGGCGACCTTGCCGGCGTGAATGGAATCCTCGCCGAGCCCAGGCCCTACCGTGCGCTCTTCGATCACCGTCAGCGTCGCCGGCAGCGCGCCGGCACGCAACAGCACGGCGAGGTCGTTGGCGCTCTCGGCGGTGAAGTTGCCCGAGATCTGGCCGCTGCCGCCAAGGATCGGTTCGCGGATCTGCGGCGCCGAAATCACCTGATTGTCCAGGATGATGGCAAACAGCTTGCCGACGTTTTGTGAGGTCGCCTGGCCGAAGCGCGCCGCTCCCTTGGAATCGAAGGTGAACGAAACCACCGGCTCGTTGGTCTGGGAATTGTACGTCGCCTGCGCATCGACGAGATTTTCACCCGAAACGATGACGCGGTTCTCGATCAGATAGGGAACCGGTGGATCATCCTGCGAATACAGAACCGAGGATCCCGCCGGCGGACGACCGTTGAGCGCGTCCTGCACCGGCATGGTCTGATCGACCATCTGGAAGGTCAGCTTGGCGGTCTGGCCAAGAATATCCTTCAGCCTTTGCGGATCCTGCAGGCCCGGCACCTGGACCAGAATGCGGTCTTCGCCTTGGCGTTGCACGATCGGCTCGGTGGTGCCGAGTTCGTTGACGCGGCGCTCGACAACCTCGAGCGACTGCGCCAGCGCCGTCGACGTGCGGTATTTGATGCCGGCATCGGTGACGGTGAATTTGAGCAGGCCGGGCTCGGAATCATCCAGCGACATCTCCTGGACCGAGCCGCCGCTGAACAGGCCGGCGGCCACCGGATCGGTCAGTGTCTTCAGCGCCGTCTTGGCGGCATCGACCTGGCCGGGATCAGTGATGCGGACCTGCACGGTCCGGCCTGATCCGGCAAGGCCGGTATAACCGATCTTGGCATCGCGCAGCAGTGTCCTGATTTGGTCGCGCGTCGTCTCCAGCCGATCCTTGGTCAGATCGTTCGGATCCATCCTGAGCAGGATATGCGAGCCGCCCTGCAGATCGAGGCCGAGCGTCATCTGGCGCTTCGGCACCCAGTTAGGAAGCTGGGCTAGCGTGCTGGCAGAGAAAAGATTGGGCGCGGCGAGGATCACTGTGGCGGCCACGGCCAGCCAGATCAGGATCATCTTGAAGCGCGAGAAATAAAGCATATGGCGTCGTCCGTCAGGGCATTCTGGCGGATCGTTCCGCCTGGAATCGGGTTATTTCTTGGCGTTCTGGTTCGCCTGCGGCTCGCCGTTGGTCCGCACATGGGCAATTATTGAGCACGGGTCAGTCACATTGGTGCTGCCATCGGGCTTTCTTCAACTGTTGTCAATCTTGCCGGCAAGGGGCCGGCGCGCAATTGCATCACGATGTCGTTGGCGCCCTGACGAGTGGCCAGCCAGATCAGAGTCGTCCTGAGCGCGAAAATACAGCAAATGGCATTTTCGGTCAGGGCGTTCCTGGCGGATCGTTCCGCCGACAATTCAGTTATTTCTTGGCGTTCTGGTTCGCCACCGGCTCGCCCTTGACGCGCACATCGGCGATCGTCGAGCGCAGCGCCGTTACCTTGGTGCCACCGCCGAGATCGATCTCGAGCTCGTTGTCGTCGATCACCTTGGTCACCTTGCCGACGAAACCGCCGCCAGTGATGACCGTGTCGCCGCGACGAACCGCCGCCAGCATCTCGCCGCGCTTCTTCAACTGCGTGCGCTGCGGCCGGATGATCAGAAAATACATGATCACGAAAATCAGAACAAACGGCAAAATGCTGATGAACATATCCGGGGAGGTGCCGACGCCTTGGGCATATGCCGGTGTCACGAACATCGAGGTACTCCTGAATTTTGAAAAACAGCCGCCAAACCGTCCTGGGGAAATTTGGCGGCCCCGTGAAATTTGGCCGGAATATAGTCGGTAAAGTTACCAATGCAACTGCGGCCAGGCATTTCAGCTGCTTTTCCGGCTGGTTGAGCCGTGTTAGAGCATGATCCCAAAAAATGGAGTGCGGTTTCGGAAAAGATCATGCTCTAACAAAAGGTTGGAGCCGGTTCCGAAACCGCCGGAATCCAATAGGTTCCGTTGTCACACTCCTGAATGCAAAAACAAAAAGACAAGAAATGAGCGACAGCACCATTGAAGCCCTGAACAAGAAGCTAGACCGTCTAATCGAGGCGGTCGCCCGCCTCGCCCCGCCGCCGGTGCCGGAAACCGACCTCGGCGAGGCCGATTGCTTCGTCTGGCAGGCTGATCCCGGCTATCTGGAGTCGGTGCTCAAGGTCAACCGCGTCGACATCGGCCTGATCCGCGGCGTCGACCGCGTCCGCGACATACTGGTCGACAACACCGAGCGCTTCGCCTTCGGTTACGCAGCCAACAACGTGCTGTTGTGGGGCGCACGGGGCATGGGCAAGTCCTCGCTGGTCAAGGCCGTGCATGCGGCGGTCAATGCCTCGGCAAAGCTGGACCTGCCGCTCAAGCTCCTCGAGATCCATCGCGAGGACATCGACCCGCTGCCGAAGCTGATGAATTTGCTGAAGGCAGCACCTTACCGGTTCATCCTGTTTTGCGACGATCTCTCCTTCGACCACGACGACACGTCCTACAAGTCGCTGAAGGCGGCGCTGGAAGGCGGCGTTGAGGGCCGCCCGGCCAATGTTATCTTCTACGCCACTTCAAACCGGCGGCACCTACTGCCGCGCGACATGATCGACAATGAGCGCTCGACCGCCATCAACCCGTCAGAGGCGGTCGAGGAAAAAGTCTCGCTGTCCGACCGTTTCGGCCTCTGGCTCGGCTTCCACAAATGCTCGCAGGACGAGTATCTCGACATGGTCGACGGCTATGTCCGCCACCACGGCCTTGCAATCGATCCCAAGACGCTGCGCGCCGAGGCGCTGGAATGGGCGACGACGCGCGGCAGCCGTTCGGGCCGCGTTGCCTGGCAATTCACCCAGGATCTGGCAGGCCGGCTCGGCAAATCGCTCAAAGATTAGGGACGAAGACGGAAAAAACCCGCCCCTTGCGGAGCGGGCTGAGCCGGCGGGCCGGACTGGAGGTCAGGCGGCGCGCAATTGCTTTTCTTGTTCTATTCGAGATAGGTCGACGGATCGACTTTGTTTGTAGGTCGAAGGATCGACTTTCTTTTATTCAAGATAGGTCGAAGGATCGACCGGCGCTGAATTCTTGCGCACTTCGAAATGCAGTTTCGGCGAGTCGGTGGTACCGCTCATGCCGGACTGCGCGATTTCCTGGCCGCGCTTGACCTTCTGGCCGCGCTGGACCTCGATCGAGCGGGTGTGGCCATAGACAGTGACCAACCCGTTCTCGTGGCGTACCAGCACCGTATTGCCGAATTCCTTGAGGCCATCGCCGGCGTAAATGACGACACCGTTCTCGGCCGCCTTGACCGGGGTTCCTTCCGGCACCGCGATGTCGACACCATCCTTGCCGCCGCCAAAGCTGGAGATCACGCGGCCGCGTACCGGCCAGCGCATCTTGCCGATACCGGTGGCGTTTGGCGCCACCGCGTCGTCGTCCTCGGCCTGCTGGATGACCTTGGCATCCTTCCTTGGCGGCGTGTAGGCGGCGAGCGTCTCCGACGGCGTGGTCTTTGCCGCAGGCGGGGTGGTGGCAGTCGTTACCGGATCGACCTTTGCCGGCTTGGCACCGGCAACCGTCGCGGTTCCGCCGGCCGGCACCTTCAGGGTCTGGCCGATCTTGAGCAGACCGTCTTGCATGCCGTTCGCCTGCTTCAACGCAATCACGCCGACGCCGGTCTTCCTGGCGATCGCCGACAGCGTATCGCCCTGCTGGACCGTGTAGGTGCCGCCGGCACCAGTCGTCTTGGGGGCGGCTTTTCCGTCCTTCGGCTGGCTTGCTGCGGCCGATGCATCCACCTGCGCGGCGGACTTGGCCTCCTTGAGCTTCGGCTGCTGCGGCAGCACGGCCACCATTTCCGGCGCTTTGGCCGGCAAATCGTGCTTGGTGTCGTTCGCAGGCTTGGCGTCCGCAAGCTTCGGCGCTGGTTTCTTGCCCGAATAGGCATAGGCCGGGATGACGAGCTTCTGGCCGGTCTTCAGCCCGTTGGTCGCGCTTAGCCCATTGACCTTCATGAGGGCATCGGCGGGCACGCCGTAGCGCCGCGACAGGCCGGAAATGGTTTCGCCGTCCTTGACGACGATCTCGGTAGCACGCGGTGCGCCGCCTGCCGTCGCCATGCGCGGAGCATCAGACTGTGCGTCCTTGAACGGCTTTGCCGCTGTCCCCGTTGCGATCCGGTCGACCTGGGGGGCGGCTGGCGCCGAAGCGGTGCGAGCCGGACTGGCGGCGGGCGCCGGCTGCGACTGGCTGACCGGCGGCAATTGCTGCGTCGTAACCGGCTCGAGGCTTGAGCGGCTGACCGACTGGGTATGGCTGCCGTCGAGCGGCGCGGCCGATACCGGCGCATCGCCAGGATAAGGCTGTGCGGCGTCCTGCTTGTCGATGATGGCGCGCTGGTTGTTGGTCGAGGAGGTAAAGACGTCGTCGACACTGTTGAACCGCGAGACCTGGGAACTGCATCCCGCTGCGGTGCCCGCAACCATGAGGACAGCGAAACCACGCGCCAGGTTGCGTCCGTTTGCCTTCAAAATACTGAATTGCATCGCTTTTACCCGCAGATACCCGGTACAGACTGACCGTGATTAAAGCGCGTTAATGTTACTGGTCGGTTAAACCTCTAGAATCAGACGCAAATTTTCTTAAAATATTTAAGGCTGGACCTGTCGGGCTGAGGTTCAGGTAAGGCCCCGGTCGCGGACGGGCGCGAAGCGACCAGACCAGTCGGTTGCGGCCATCACCTGAACTATCGACAGATCCTAGGGCAATTCCAGGAAAAGTGTGAACGGTTTTCCGTCCGGAATTGCGCAGCTCTATATGACCGCGGCTACGCTGCGCAGGATCGGCTGCAGGCGGACGAGGCCGATGTCCTCGCGTTCGAAGCGGCTGCCGACCTTGGTCAATTTGGCCAGCACCTGCTCGCCCTCCTCGGGTCCGATCGGGGCGATGACGATGCCGCCGCTCGACAATTGGTCGAGCAGGAACCGCGGCAGGCTGTCGAAGGCCGCCCACGCGACGATACGGTCGAACGGCGCTTCATTGGCCAGTCCGTTGGAGCCGTCCGCCTGGCGCACGATGACGTTGCCGATGCCGAGCGCCTCGAAGCGCTGTTTGGCTTGCTCGGCCAGCGTCTTGTAGCGGTCGATGGTGACGACCCGCGCGGCAAGTCGCGACATCACCGCCGCCGTGTAGCCCGACCCGGTGCCGATCTCGAGCACCCGGTTGCCCGGCTCGATGACAAGTGCTGCGATCACCGCGGCCTGCAGATCGGCGCCCTCGATCGCCTCGCCGCATTCGATCGGCAGCATACGGTCCGACCAGGCGATCGGATGGAACTGCGCGGAAAGGAAGCCGCGCCGCGGCGTCGCCTCGAAGGCGGCGATCAGCGCCTTCGGCACCACGCCCTTGCCACGCAGGCGGAGCAGGAAAGCGGCGAAGCCTTCGCGGTCGTCGAGCGTCGGACCGTGGTTCAGGTTCATGCGAGCGCCTTGGTCAGTTGATCGCGGATTTCATGAGCGGTGAGATCGAGCTGCAGCGGCGTTACTGACACCAGCCGGTTGCGCATGGCATAGAGGTCGGTGCCTTGCTTGCCCTCGACCGGCTCGCGGCCGAAGCGCAGCCAATAATAGGGAAGTCCGCGGCCGTCGCGGCGCTCGTCGACCCACAGGCTGTGGACGAGCTTGCCTTGCGAGGTGACCACCGTGTCGGCGATCTCTTCGGGAAGGCAATTGGGAAAATTGACGTTGAGCAGCACGCCGTCCGGCAGCGGCATGGCGACAAGCTTCTTGAGCAGTGCCGGCGCCAGCGCCTCGGTGGTTTCGTAGGGAACGACGCGATCCTCGCCGACATAGGAATAGGCCTGGCTGAAGGCGATCGAGCGCACGCCGAGCAGCGCGCCTTCCATGGCGCCGGCGACGGTGCCCGAATAGGTAACGTCATCGGCGATGTTGGCGCCGGAATTGACGCCGGACAGTATCAGGTCGGGGGCTGCCGGCAGGATCTTCTTCACGCCCATGATGACGCAGTCGGTCGGCGTGCCGCGCACGGCGAAGTGTTTTTCGCCGATCTTGCGCAGGCGCAGCGGCTCCGAGATCGACAGCGAATGCGCGTAGCCGGACTGGTCCTGCTCCGGCGCCACCACCCAGACGTCGTCCGACAGCGTGCGGGCGATGCGTTCAAGCGATGCAAGGCCCTCGGCATGGATGCCGTCATCATTGGTCAGGAGGATGCGCATTATTTCGATTCGATCTTTTCCAGACCGCCCATGTAAGGCCGAAGCGCTTCAGGAATGGTTACGCTGCCATCCTCATTCTGGTAGTTTTCGATGACAGCAATCAGAGCGCGGCCGACGGCGGTGCCGGAGCCGTTCAGCGTGTGGACGAAGCGGTTGGCCTTGCCGTCCTTGTCCTTGTAGCGGGCGTCCATGCGCCGCGCCTGGAAATCGCCGCAGACCGAGCAGGACGAAATCTCGCGATAGGCGTTCTGGCCCGGCAGCCAGACCTCGATGTCATAGGTCTTGCGCGCGCCAAAGCCCATGTCGCCGGTGCACAGTGTCACGGTGCGGAACGGCAGACCGAGCCGCTTCAGCACGGTCTCGGCGCATTCGGTCATCCGCTCATGTTCGGCGAGCGACGAGTCCTGGTCGGTGATCGACACCAGTTCGACCTTGTAGAACTGGTGCTGGCGCAGCATGCCGCGCGTATCGCGTCCGGCCGAGCCCGCCTCCGAACGGAAGCACGGCGTCAGCGCCGTGTAGCGCAGCGGCAGCTTTTCATATGCAGTGATCTCTTCACGAACGAGATTGGTGAGCGGAACCTCGGCGGTAGGGATCAAGTAAAGAGAGATAGGTACTTCAATAGGTTCGTGAGGATCGCGCTCGTGAAGCCGGAGCTTCGTACCTACGAAGTTCTCCAGTGCACGATTAATGTATTGAATTTGCTCTTCTCTCATTTCCTCAATAGGCGGAAAATCTCCGCGTGGGTGCTTTTGTCGATAAGCTGATAAAAATTCTTGAGTAGCTCGAGCCATCGTGGGTCGTAGGTCCTCGATAGACGCGGACTTCTCGGTTTTGAAAAGGTCGCCTTCGAATTTAGGCAGTTGACCGGTCCCGAACATTGTATCCGCGTTCACCATCAGCGGCGGCTGGATCTCCTCGTAGCCGTGCTCGGTCGTGTGCAGATCGAGCATGAATTGGCCAAGCGCACGTTCCATGCGGGCAAGCTGGCTCCTCAGCACCGTGAAGCGTGAGCCCGAAAGCTTCGCCGCGCGCTCGAAATCCATCATGCCGAGCGCTTCACCGACCTCGAAATGCTCCTTCACCCAGTTCGGGCGCGTCGGCACCTTGCCGACGATGCGCTTGACGACATTATCGTGCTCGTCCTTGCCGACCGGCACGTCGTCGAGCGGCACATTGGGCAGCACCGCCAACGCGTCGTTCAGCGCCTTGTCGAGTTCGCGTTCGCGCGCCTCGCCGTTCTGGATGAAGGCCTTGATCTCGCCGACCTCGGCTTTGAGTTTCTCGGCAAGGGCGGCGTCGCCCGAACGCATGGCGTTGCCGATCTCCTTCGAGGCGGCGTTGCGGCGCTCCTGCCTGGTCTGCAGCTCGGTCAGATGTTCGCGCCGCGCCTCGTCCCTGGCGATCAGATCATCGACCGCGGACTGCGCGTCATCGCTGGACCACGAGCGCTTCTTGAGCGCGTCGACAAGGGCCTTCGGGTTGTCGCGAATCCATTTGATGTCAAGCATGGTCTTGAACGCTCCTGAGCTAGGCCAGAGGGCGTAAACCGCATCCTTGACCGATGCAAGACGTCAAAGTCGAGTTCCTTCACGCCCCTGTCCGGCAGGACAGAGGAGGGCGCTGTCCCGCAAATTTTTGAAGATAAAGCTACCCGCCTCAAGCAGCCTACGTCGACGACGCGTCCGCTGCCTTTTCGGCCGCCGCTTCCGCAGCCTCCCGCTTCTCGCGCGCCAGACGTTCCCGTTCCTTGCTGCGCTCGATCAGCCGGGCCGACCAGATCGAGACCTCGTAGAGAATGATCGTGGGGATGGCGAGGCCAATCTGGCTTATCGGGTCGGGCGGTGTCAGCACAGCCGCCACCACGAAGGCGATGACGATCGCCCATTTGCGCTTTTCAACCAGCGCCTCGGACGACAGCATGCCCACCCGCGCCATCAGGCTGGTCACCACCGGCAACTGGAACACCAGCCCGAAGGAGAAGATCAGCGTCATGATCAGGCTGAGATATTCCGACACTTTCGGCAGCAGCGAAATCTGCACCTGGTCGTCGGTGCCGGCCTGCTGCATGGCGAGGAAGAACCACATCACCATTGGCGTGAAGAAGAAATAGACCAGCGACGCGCCTATCAGGAACAGGATCGGCGAAGCGATAAGGAACGGCAGGAAAGCGCTGCGTTCATTCTTGTAGAGGCCGGGCGCGATGAATTTATAGATCTGCGTGGCGATCAGCGGAAAGGCGATCACCATGCCGCCGAACATCGCCAGCTTGACCTGGGTGAAGAAGAATTCCTGCGGCGCCGTGTAAATCAGCTCGACTTTGTGCGGGTCGAGCCCTGCCCATTGGGTCGCCCATTTGAACGGGATAACCAACAGGTTGAACAGTTGCTTGGCGAAGAAGAAGCAGAACAGGAAGGCGACGAAGAACCCGCCGATCGACCACATCAGCCGCCGGCGCAACTCGATCAGATGCTCCATCAGCGGAGCCGCCGATTTATCGATCTCGTCCTTTTCCGAAATGCTCACTTGGCGGCTCCCGCCATCTTTTTGGCGGCTGCAGTCGGCTTCTTCACTGCTGCCGGTGCAGGCTTCGGCTCGGCCTTTTTAGCTGCGGTCTTCGTCGCGGCAGGTTTTGCCGCTGGCCTCGCTGCGGCCTTGGAGGCCGGCATCGCTTTCGCTGGCGCGGCCTTCTTCTTCGCTGCCACGGCCTTTTGCGGTGCAGCCGGCGTCGCCGTCGCGACAGGCGGTGTCACCACCGACTCATCTGTCATCGCCGGGAAGGTCGGCGCCGCCGGCGCCGCTTCCGGGGCGTTGACGCCCGGCAGCACCGTCGCGCCATTCTTCAGCTCGGTATCCTGCGGCGTCGAAGCAGCTGGCGTGACCGGGTCGACTGCTGGCTTCGGCTTCATCACCGCGTCGACGCCTGAACGGACATCGGCTGCCGCCTGCTCGAACGGGTTGAGCTGTTTCCTGATCTCGGCGGCCGGGTTGAGGCTTCTGAGTGAATCGACCGACTTCTTGACGTCGTCAAGCTCGGCCTCCTTCAGCGCGTCGTTGAACTGTTTTTGGAAGTCGGCTGCCATGCCGCGCATCTTCGCCGTCGTGCGGCCGAAAGTGCGCAGCATCTTGGGCAAATCCTTGGGCCCGACGACCACGATCATGACGATCGCGATCACCAGCATCTCGGTCCAGCCGATGTCGAACATGGCGATGCGTTCCGACTAAAGTTTTGGGCTCAGCTCTTGCTGGCCTTTTCCTTCACTGCCGAAACGGTTTCGTCGGCGCGGTGTTCAACGGTGCGCTTGTCCTCGGCAACCTCGTCGTCGGCCATGCCCTTCTTGAAGCTCTTGATACCCTTGGCCATGTCACCCATCAGCTCGGGAATCTTGCCGCGGCCGAACACCAGCAGCACGATCACCAGCACGATCAGCCAGTGCCAAATCGAAAATGAACCCATAACAATCTCTCTCGAAAGTTTTCTCTGACGATGATCTATGCGCTTTCGCGTCGGGATTCAAACACAACCGCGACAGAGTTTTATAAATCAGTGGCCGAAGTCACGCACTTTCGGCGCCATAGCCCGCTACCAATCGGCGCAGCCGCGAAATACCAACGGCTTTCGGCACGTCGTTTGGGTCAATCTTCCTCGACGCGCGGCGTCAACAAGCCGAGTTCCTCAAGGTCGATGTCGGTCAGCGGATCCTCGTCGTCGGTCAGCGCATCCGGATCGGCCGGTGGCAGGGGAATGGTAAAATTCGACGGCATGCGGCCCGAAAGCAGCCCTGCACCCTTCAATTCCTCCATGCCGGGAAGGTCGCGGATCTCCTCCAGCGCAAAGTGGTCGAGGAAGATGTCGGAGGTGCCGTAGGTGACGGGACGGCCGGGCGTGCGGCGCCGGCCGCGCATCTTCACCCATTCGGTCTCCATCAGTGTGTCCAGCGTACCCTTCGAGGTCTCGACGCCTCTGATATCCTCGATCTCGGCGCGCGTCACCGGCTGGTGGTAAGCGATGATCGCCAGCACTTCGAGCGCCGCGCGGGAGAGCTTCCTCTGCTGCACCGTGTCGCGGCTCATCAGGAACGCGAGATCGCCGGCGGTACGGAACGCCCAGGCATCGGAGACGCGCACCAGATTGACGCCCCGCCGCGCATAAATCTGCTGCAGCTCAGCCATCGCCGCGGCAATGTTAATGCCGTCAGGCAGGCGTGCGGCAAGCTGCTTTTCGCTGACCGGCTCGGCGCTGGCGAAAACGATCGCCTCGGCCATACGCACGGCTTCCGCCATATGCAGCCGCTCGCCAGGGTTCAGGGACAAGTTCTGGGCCTGGCTTTCTGCCGGTGCCCCGGCGAGCACGCCCTCTTCGGTCTCGTCGTCGACCTTGAACGGAATGACCGAAGCGTTGGCGCGTTCACTCATGATGCCACCTCGACTGCCCTGATGCCTTGCGCACGGCCGCGCAGATAGAGCGGCGCGAACACCTCGTCCTGCCGCATTTCCATTTTGCCTTCGCGCACCAGTTCCAGCGTCGCCGCAAACGAACTGGCAATCGCGGTACGCCGCTCGTCCGGGTCGATCAGGTATTCGACCAGGAAACTGTCCAGCGCCCTCCAATCGGCAAGCGAGCCGATCAGCCTGTTCAGGATGTCGCGTGCATCCTTGAGCGACCACACACCGCGCTTGGCGATCGTGACATTGGTGATCGCCTGCTTCTGGCGTTGCGCCGCATAGGCGGTCAGCAGATCGTAGAGCGAGGCCGAATAAGCGTTGCGCTTCTCGACGATGACCATTTCCGGCATGCCGCGGGCGAACACGTCGCGCCCGAGCCGGTTGCGGTTGACCAGCCGTGCCGCCGCGTCGCGCATCGCTTCCAGCCGCTTCAAACGGAATTGCAGCACCGCCGCCAGCTCCTCGCCGCTTTCGCCGTCGTCGCCGGGTTGCTTGGGGATCAAAAGCTTCGACTTGAGAAACGCCAGCCACGCCGCCATCACCAGATAGTCGGCGGCAAGCTCCAGCCTGAGCGCCCTCACCTTCTCGATGAAGGCCAGATATTGCTCGGCCAGCGCCAGGATCGAGATGCGCGACAGATCGACCTTCTGGTTGCGGGCAAGATGCAGCAGAAGATCGAGCGGGCCCTCGAAACCGTCGACATCGACGACCAGCGCGGGATCGCCGGTCAGCCGCGAATCGTCGTTCTCGGCCCACAGACGGTCCATCGGTGCGGCCTTGCCCGCCTTGTTGTCCAATGTTTCCGCCACTTTCCTGTTGCTTTCCTTTGCTTCTATCTTCTTGTTTGACCATGATCTGTTCCGAACAACCGGCTCCCATTTTTCGGGATCATGGTCTAGGCCACCGCATCGAAATAGGTGGCGAATTCGGCGCGTATCTCGGCTTCATCAGCCCGATCGCGGTTCTTGATATAGGTCAGCGCCCGTTGCGCGCGTTGCAGCGACGTGCCTTCAAGCCCCGTTGTGCGCGACGCAATGCCGGCCATCTCCTCGAAAACGCCATTGCAGTGAAGGACCAGATCGCAGCCCGCCGCAAGGATCGCGGCCGCCTTTGTCGGGAAATCCCCAGAAAGTGCCTTCATCGAGGTGTCGTCGCTCATCAGCAGCCCGTCGAAGCCGATTTCGCCGCGGATGATCTCATCGATGACCTTGCCGGATGTCGTGGCCGGGTTCTTCGGGTCTATCGCGCTGTAGACGACATGCGCCGTCATCGCCATCGGCAAATAATTGAGCTCCCTGAACGGGGCGAAATCATGCCGCTGCAAGTCGCTCATCGAGGCATCGACGGTCGGCAGTTCGAAATGCGTGTCGGCAAAGGCCCGTCCATGCCCGGGAATATGCTTCATCACCGGCAGCACGCCGCCCGACATCAGGCCCTCCGCCGCTGCGCGACCCAGTTCGATGACGGAACGAGGCTCCTTGCCATAGGCGCGCGCGCCGATGACGTCGCTGGCGCCCTCGATCGGAACGTCGAGCACCGGCAGGCAATCCGCCGTAATGCCGTAGCGCAGCAGGTCGAAGGCATGCAGCCGTGCCATCAGCCAGGCGGCGCGGTTGCCGGCGTCGTGGTCGTTGCGCCACAGGGCCCCGAGCGCGCCACCGGCCGGATAATTCGGCGCCAACGGCGGGCGCAGGCGCTGCACCCGGCCGCCTTCCTGGTCGATGAACACCGGGGCGTCCGGGCGCTCGACACAGTCGCGCATCGCGGCGACCAGATCGCGGATCTGCTCGGTCTCGCCGATGTTGCGCGCAA
Source organism: Mesorhizobium sp. M5C.F.Cr.IN.023.01.1.1 (assembly GCF_003997585.1). Classification (NCBI taxonomy): domain Bacteria; kingdom Pseudomonadati; phylum Pseudomonadota; class Alphaproteobacteria; order Hyphomicrobiales; family Phyllobacteriaceae; genus Mesorhizobium; species Mesorhizobium sp. M5C.F.Cr.IN.023.01.1.1. Next base: position 26,865 of record NZ_RZSU01000081.1, read on the forward strand.
ACAGGATGAATCCCCACGGGCATTCATTGCGATAGAAATTGATTTCTTCGCGTGTGAGCGATTTCCCGGCGCAGCCGAGGATCATGGATTTTGATTCGGTCATGGGCAGGAGTTTAGAGCTTCACGCGGACAAAGGGAATCGCATCGAACCACATGCGGCCAGGACCCCTTCCAGAACACCCTTCCACAAAAAAACCGGCGCGGTTCGTGACCGCGCCGGTTCTTTCCGCCCAAGGGCGGGAGACTTGAAATGGCTAACGCGACACGAAGCAGTTGCCGCCGGCAGCCTTGTAGCTGGTGCACAGGTTGATTGCATCGTTGCGCGATTTCGCCGGGACGCGGACGCGATAGAAAGTTCCCTTGCCGGCGATCTCGGCCTTGACGATGTCGGCGGTATGGCCGGAAAGCACGCTGCCATAGCGGCGCTGCAGATCCTGATAGGTCGACTGGGCGCTTTCGACGGTCGGCTGCGAGGCGATCTGCATCGACCATGAGCCACCGCCGGTCGAGCCCGCCGCCGGATTGATGGACGCAACCTGGTCGGGCTTGACCTCCCCGACGACGTCGACCGGCTGGTCGGACGGACGCTGCGGCGCCACCGGAACCGAGGCCGGCGTATTGGCGGGCTGGGCGGTTTGGGCCTCAGACTCAGGCGCGGCTGCCGGCGCGGCCGTCGGATTGACTATTTCCGGCTTGGCTGTTTCCGGCTTGGCGGCTTCGGTCTGGTCGCCGCCCACTGGGTCGCCACCCAGTAGGTCGCCACTTGCCTGGTCGGCAACAGGCGGTACCGTACCGGTCTGTTGTTCTGCGTCGTCGGCCTGATCCGTCGGGGCCACATGCTGGGGCGCCGGATCGACAGGCTCGACGGCAGCCATCTGCGGTGCCGCAGGCGCCGGATCCTCGCGCGCAACCAGCGAGCCATCGGGTTTGACGACCATGGTTCTCACCTTGCGCGGCGCAACCGCGACGAGGTCGGGGTCGATGCCCTGGTCGGCCTCTTGCAGAACCTGGGCGATACGATCCTCGGATTTGGATGCCGGCACGGCGGCGACGTCGGGATTTCCAGCCGCTTGCGTGCCGCGGATCGCATTGGCGCCTTCAGCGGCGGCGGATTCGGCATTGCGGGTCGCATCGGCGGCTTCAGCCATGTCGATATCGTCAGGCGAAAGATCGACCACACGGCTCCGCGGCGGCTCCTTGGCCGCCACGTCCACCGGCTCTTCGGTGTTGGTGACCAGTTTTTCCTGGACCGGTTCGGCGGGTTTTGCGCCACCCTTGGCCACGGCGTCATAGACCTTATTGTCCTGGTTCGGCACGACGGTGCCGCCCGGATTTTCCGGCCTGACCTTGATCGGTGCGTTGTCCGCCTTCACGATGACCGGCGCATCGCTGCCGCCGGTGCCGCCGAAAGACAGCGCGAAGGCGCCGAGACCGCCGGCGAGCGCCACGGCGCCGACGACCGCGGCGACGAGCAGGCCGCGGCTCCGCGGCCTCGCGGCATCGTGCTCAGCCAAGCCGGGAACCGACATGGCCTCATCCAGTTCGGGGTCGTAGTCGAGTTCGTCCAAGCCAAAGTCGTCAGCCTGCGAAGCCGGCCGGCCGTTGGGCAAATCGCCCAGATCGAAGCCGCTGGCGGCATCGGCATAAGACGCACTGACAGACGCTTGTGCGGGTCTCGCCGCATAGGTCCGCGTTTCAACGCGGTCGGGCTCATAGCCTGACTGGAACCCGGCCGCTGACTGGAACCCGGCCGCTGACTGGAACCCGGAATTGTAGGATTCGTCGTCATACGCCGCACTGCGCGCCGGGGCGGCAGCGACGTCTACGGCGTTCATTTCCGTGAGAAGGCTGGCGAACTCGGTGTCGAGATCGTCATAGGCAGGCGCCGCCGGTTCCTCGTCATTGAAGTCGAGGTCCGGAATATCGAGGTCGTCCGCCAGCGCCACCACGCGCTCGGGCACATCGACCGTCTCGACATCGGGCATCTCGTCATACGCCGAAGACTGTTCGCTTTGCGCCGGCGCAGATGCCGCATCGGCGGCACGGTCTTCGGCCGGCTCATCCTGATAGGACGGTGCCGCAGCCATTGGCGGTGTCGCTTCCGTGGTCTTCACCGAAGTCGTCGGCTGGGCTGCAAAGGCAGGCTGCGACTGTGCGACCGGCGTTACGCGGCTCCACGAACGGGCCGGCGTCGGCGGGGCGGAAGGTGCCGCCATCCAGCTAAGCGCATCAGCCGGATCCTGCTGGGGAGCGGCGGCCGCAACGTCATCGCCATGATCCAGACCGATGTCCTTGGCAAACGCGGTATGCAATGCGTCATCGTCGAAATCGACATCGGCCTGCCCGACGGCATCTTCAGCGCTGAAATCCTGGCCCTCGAGCTCATCGAGGAGAACGCTATCGAGATCGGCGGCGGCGGCGTGAACCGCGCTACTATCCGGCGACCCCAAAGGGTCTTGCTCGTCGAGGCTCCAGTCCAGTTCTTCGACGGGATTCGCTGGTTTGACGGCGACCTTGTCGGTCGCGGTTACAGGGTGCTGAACCTTAGCGGGTTCGTTGGCCGCGGAGGCCGCCACGGGGGCAGCCCGTGTGCGCATGGTGCCCAACAGCGCGTTCAGCTCGTCTTCGAGGCTCCGCTCGTCAGCGATGGGGGCTGGCGCCGCCGGCTGGACTACGGCGGCCGGCGCCGTCGGTTGGGCAGCAACGCCGAAGGCCTGCGCAACCGGCTTTTCGGCTTCCTCGGCAAGCGCATCCTCGAAGCTCAGGTCAAAATCGGCGGCGAACGCATCTTCCGGGGTCTCGGCGGAAGGCTCGTGCTTGGCGACGATAGCCTCCGGTTCGTCAATTTCTGGCTCGTCAATTTCGACCGGTTCAGCCGTGCGAACGTCGAAATCCATGTCGACATCGACCATGATATCGTCGAAATGGCCGGCAAAGTCCTCATCGGACTCGTCCGAAACAGCCCGAACAGGCGCAGCAGGAGCTTCAACAGCGGCCTGCTCCATTGGCCCATGTTCGTCGAGCATCAACTCGTCTTCGAGCGAGCTTGCGACGGCATTGTCGAATTCGTCGTCGAAGGCGGGTTCGGCGGCCGGCGCGGAAACGTCGGCGGGTTCGGCAGCCTGCTCCATCGGCACGTGTTCTTCAAGCATCAGCTCGCCTTCGAGCGAGCTTGCGACCGCATTGTCGAATTCATCGTCGAAGGCGGGGTCGGCGGCCGGCGCGGGGATTTCGGCGGCTTCGCCAACCTGCTGCATCGGCACCTGCTCGTCGAGCATCAACTCGTCTTCGAGCGAGCTTGCGACTGCGTTGTCGAATTCATCGTCGAAGGCGGGTTCGGCGGCCGGCGCGGAGATTTCGGCGGCTTCGGCAACCTGCTCCATGGGCACCTGCTCGTCGAGCACCAGCTCGTCTTCGAGCGAGCTTGCG
>NZ_RZSU01000082.1:0-30185 GCF_003997585.1 Mesorhizobium sp. M5C.F.Cr.IN.023.01.1.1
CGCTGCCGATCCGCTGGCGGGCGCGGCCTGGCTCGTCGTCGCCGATCTGCAGGGCAAGGCGCAGAACGCCCGCATCACGGCAGCAGCGGCGATAGATGAGACCGACATTCGCGCTTCGCTTGCGCAAAAAATCGAGACAAGCCGCGAAACCAGCTTCGACCGCGACAGGCGCGCGGTGCGCGTGCGCGAAACCGTTCGCCTCGGCGCCATCACGCTGTCCGAACGTATGCTGCCGCCGCCGGCCGGCACTGAGGCGGATCGCGCCATCCTCGACGCCTTGCGCCAACACGGGCTGTCGCTTTTGCCGTGGGGCAAGGAGGCTGAAACGCTGCGTCAACGGCTCGGCTGGCTGCATCGCGGCCTCGGCCCGCCCTGGCCCGATGTTTCCGACGCCGCGCTCGACGATAGCCTCGACGACTGGCTGCTGCCGTACCTCTCCGGCGCGGCGTCCTTTGCGGCGATCGATCCGGGCGTGCTTTCGGCCGGCCTTATGGCATTGGTGCCGCACGATCTCCAGCGCAGGATCGAGGCACTGGCGCCGACCCATTTCGACGCTCCGTCCGGCAGCCGCGTGCCGATCCGCTATGATGGCGAATGGCCGGTGCTGGCGATCCGCGTGCAGGAGTTGTTCGGTCTCGACCGGCATCCCGCGATCGCCAGTGGCACCGTGCCGCTGACGCTCGACCTTTTATCGCCGGCGCATCGGCCGATCCAGACGACCCGCGACCTGCCCGGCTTCTGGCGCGGCTCCTGGGCCGACGTGCGGGCCGAGATGCGTGGCCGCTATCCCCGGCACGTCTGGCCGGAGAACCCGCTTCTCGCCACAGCCACCAGCCGCGCCAAACCGCGGGGGACCTAGCCTTTATCCTTTTCCGGCTATAAATCCTTGGCCATGATAAACATCCTGCAGGCGCCCGACTTCCAGCAAAGCCAGCGGCTGCGCCTTAACACGCTGATCAGGCTGCGCTGGCTTGCCATCGTCGGCCAGAGCCTGGCGGTTCTGGTCGTTGCCTATGGGCTGAAGTTCCCGCTGCCCGTCAGTCCCTGCTTCGCGCTGATCGCCTGTTCTGCCTGGATGAACCTGTTGCTGACCTTCCGCTATCCGGCGGCGCATCGGCTGACCCCGCTGCCGGCTTTCGCCATCCTGACCATCGACAGCCTGCAGCTTGCCGGCCTGCTCTACCTGACGGGCGGCCTCACCAATCCGTTTTCAGTGCTCGTCACCGTGCCCGTGGTCATCTCGGCGACGTCGCTGCCGCTGCGCCTGACCGCCATCCTCGGCGCGCTGGTGATGGTGGCGGCGAGCCTGCTGGTGTTCTTCCATCTGCCGCTGCCCTGGTACGAGGGCGCGCCGCTGGAGATGCCGTTCATTTATGTCGCCGGCATGTGGATGGCGGTGTTTTCCTCGATCGCCTTCACCGCGATCTATGCCTTCCGCGTGGCCGAGGAAGCCCGGCTGCTCGCCAACGCGCTTGCCGCCACCGAGCTGGTGCTGCAGCGCGAGCAGCATTTGTCGGCACTGGACGGCCTTGCCGCCGCCGCCGCGCATGAGCTGGGCACGCCGCTTGCCACCATCACGCTTGTCGCCAAGGAGATGGAGAAGGCGCTCCGCAACGATCCAAAATACGGCGAGGACGTGACGCTGCTGCGCTCGCAGAGCGAGCGTTGCCGGGAAATCCTCAAGCGCCTGACCAGCCTGTCGTCCGAGGGCGAGGCGCATCTCTCCCGCATGCCGCTGACTTCGCTTGTCGAGGAGATGACGGCCCCGCACCGCGATTTCGGAATCTCGATCAAGCTTCGCCCTGGCGAGCGCATCGGCCCCGAACCGGTCGGGCGGCGCAATCCCGGCGTCATCTACGGCCTCGGCAATCTGGTCGAGAATGCCGTCGACTTTGCCCGTAAGAGCGTCACCGTGCGCTGGAGCTGGAACGAGGCCAGTGTTACCTTCTCGATCATCGACGACGGGCCGGGTTTTCCTCCCGAAATCATCGACCGCATCGGCGAGCCATACATGTCGACGCGCCAGGGCACCGAGGCCGGCGGCGGCCTGGGCCTGGGTCTTTTCATCGCCAAGACCTTGCTTGAACGCTCGGGGGCCACGCTCGATTTTCGCAATTCGAGCGAGCCGGGCGAGGGCGCCATCGTACAGATATCGTGGCCGCGCGGCGTCTTCCTCAATCCTGATTCGGCTTCGGCCACCATGTTTGACACGGCTTGAATTGGACAATAGCGCTCCGAAACTATATCTGCGTAAAAATCAGGCAGCAGGAATTTAGAAGACGATGAACGGCGACGAAACGATTGGCGCAATGGTTGAAGGCGAGGACACCTCGCTGCTGATCGTCGACGACGACAAGCCGTTCCTCACGCGCCTGGCCCGTGCCATGGAAACCAGGGGTTTCGTGGTCGAGACGGCCGAGAGCGTCGAGGAGGCGGTGGCCAAGGCGCGCGCCAATCCGCCGGCTTATGCCGTGGTCGACATGCGGCTCGCCGACGGCAACGGCCTCGACGTCGTTGCCGCCATCCGAGAGAAGCGCGACGACGCCCGCGCCATCATTCTCACCGGCTATGGCAACATCGCCACCGCAGTGACGGCGGTGAAGCTGGGGGCCGTTGACTATCTGTCGAAGCCAGCCGATGCTGACGACGTTTTCGCGGCCCTTACCCGCACCGCGGGCGAACGCGCCGCGCCGCCTGAAAACCCGATGTCGGCCGACCGCGTGCGCTGGGAGCACATTCAGCGCGTCTACGAAATGTGCGACCGCAACGTCTCCGAGACCGCGCGCCGGCTCAACATGCACCGTCGCACGCTGCAGCGGATACTCGCCAAGCGCGCGCCGCGCTGACGCATGACCCGAACCGCATAACCGGAACCGGTTTTTGTTGGCGATCATGCGCAAAATCAAAGTGCTACAGCCTCCTTTGCGCGTCCCAAAGGACGCGCGGCGCTGTAGAGACTTGCCCTGCCGTCGGTGTTTGCGCATCATCGCACGAGGCAACACCGGCCCTGCCGGCCGATAGGACGGAGAGCAGATGCAGGACCAGAAGCAGCGGCCGGCTTCCATTTTTCGCGAATTTCTCGGTAGCGAGGCGGCCGGCGGCATCGTTCTGATGGCAGCCGCAGCCCTTGCCCTGATCGTCGCCAATTCGCCGCTGTCCCAGGCCTATTTCGACGCCCTTCACGCCTATCTGGGACCGCTCAGCGTATCGCACTGGATCAATGACGGCCTGATGGCCATGTTCTTCCTGCTGGTCGGCCTGGAGATCAAGCGCGAGATGCTGGACGGACAGCTCTCGACCTGGCCGCGGCGCGTCCTGCCCGGCATCGCCGCCGCCGGCGGCATGCTGGTTCCAGCGCTTGTCTACATCGCCATCAATCGCGACAATCCAGCCGCTCTGTCCGGCTGGGCGATCCCGACCGCCACCGACATCGCCTTTGCGCTCGGCGTGCTGTCGCTGCTCGGCAGCCGCGTGCCGGGGTCGCTGAAGGTATTCCTCACCGCGCTCGCCATCATCGACGACCTCGGCGCGGTCTTCATCATCGCCGTGTTCTACACGAACGGCCTGTCGCTCGCCTATCTCGGCGCCGCCTTCGCGGTCATCGCTCTGCTGATCGTGCTCAACCGCATGAAGGTGCTGACGCTGCTGCCCTATCTTGTGCTTGGCGTCATTCTGTGGGTGCTGGTGCTGAAATCGGGCGTTCATGCCACGCTCGCCGGCGTAGCGCTGGCCCTGACCATACCCCTGAAGATCTCCCCGGGTATCAGCCATGATCTCGACCATTCGCCGCTGCATCGGCTCGAACACGGGCTGCACAGGATAGTGCCTTTCGTCATCGTCCCGATCTTCGGCTTTGCCAATGCCGGCGTTTCGCTGGCCGGCCTGAGCGCTGCCGCTCTGGTCGAGCCGCTGACGCTGGGCGTCGCCGCCGGCCTCGTCGCCGGCAAGCTGGTCGGCGTGTTCGGCTCCTCGGCACTTGCCATCAGGCTCGGCTTTGCCGATCTGCCGGTCAATGCCGGCTGGCTGCACATGATTGGCATTTCGCTGCTCTGCGGCATCGGCTTCACCATGAGCCTGTTCATCGGCCTGCTCGCCTTCGCCAGCAATGTCGAGCTGCAGGACGCGGTTAAGGTCGGCATCCTCGCCGGCTCCTTCATCGCCGCGATCCTCGGCGCCGCCGTGCTGCTGGTGGCGCCGGCGGCGAATGGGGCGGAAGAGGATTAGACCGGCGGCAGGCCGAAGGCTGCAAACAGTTCGGGTCCGAGCGGCGGCACATAGATCGTCAGGGAAGCGATTTTGCCGTCGGCGGGTTCAATAACATGCAGCGAGTGGGGTCGCCATACAAGGTCACGATGGTCCAGTGCATAGACCCCGACAGCGGGCTGGCCGTTGGCTCGGGTGGCCACCGTGCGATAGCCCGCAAAATTGCCCCACACGGTCTCGATGAAATCGCGAATCGCCTTGCGCCCTTGGTACCATTCCCGCCATGGCGGCATGTGGTAGGTGGCGTCTTCCCTCAAGAGTTCGATGAAGCCGTCGAGGTTGGCGGTCTGCCAGGCCCGCATGTAGCGTTCGAGCAGAAGGCCCTCTTCCGGACTGGACCGTGGCCACTGCACGGGGCGTCCCTGAGGGTATCGCTCGCCAAGCGTTGCGCGGGCCCGCTGCAAGGCGCTGTTGATCGAAGCGGTCGATCCACCCAGCAATTGCGCCGTCTCAACCGCAGACCACCCCAGCACGTCGCAAAGCAACAGGGCGGCCCGCTGCCTGGGCGGCAGAAGCTGGATCGCCGCGACGAAGGCAAGTTGAACCGCTTCACGGGTCTCGTAGCGCGCTTCCGGACCGGGCTCGCCGTCAACGAGGTTCGGAAGCTCGGCGTCCGGATAAGGCTCCAGCCAGGTGAGCTCGGCAGGCCCGTCGACGGCCCGCCCGTCGGAGGGCGGCCGTTCGGGTTGTTGGAGAATGCGATGCGCTGTCGACCTCGCCTTGATGGCGTTGAGGCAGCTATTGGTGGCGATCGTGTAGAGCCAGCCGCGAACCGAGCCTCGTCCGTCGAACTGCGACCGTGCGCGCCACGCCCGCAGGAAAGTGTCCTGCACGAGGTCGTCCGCCTCGTGCAACGAGCCCATCATCCGATAGCAGTGGAGCTTAAGCTCGCGGCGATGAGCCACTGTCAAGCGCTCGAAGGCCAGCCGATCGAGGATCGACCGGCCCGATGGCTCAACAGGGCCAGGAGCGTCTGTCATGGGAAGCCCGGCGGTGCTGAAGTCGGCTGGCATCCTGCGCGCCTCATGCCGCCGCCGCAAGTCCGCTGCCGCTAACCACGAACGAGCTGCCCTGCGCCTGGCCGGTGGCGAGCGCGATTGCAGCCCGTGCGACATCGGCCGGCGTCTGCATGTCGGTCATGCTCGCCAGGAAGTCCGCCGGGCTAATGCCCATATAGGCCGAAATGCCGTCGATGCCGCGATCGCCGACGCCGGTGCCCGGCATGATGCGCGCCGGCGAAAGCGCCATGAAACGCAGGTCGAAACCAAGTCGGTCCGATTCCTTCTGGCTATGACCGGCGAGGAACACCTGCATGCGTTTTGCGCCGGCATAGCCGCCAGAGTTCGGCGGTCCGCCGCTGAATGCCGCGCCGCTGGAGATCAGAACCACCCGGCTCCCCGGCTTGAGCCGACCCTGGAGTGCCGCTTTGCAGAACAGGAACGATGCCTTGACGTCCATTTCCCAGTTTGCCGAGAAGTCCTCCCAGCTCTGCTCCTGGACGGGCGCGGACGGCGCGAGGGCGCCGGCGCAGATCACCAGGACGTCTGGCTCAAGCGCCGCGAAAACAGCATCGGGTGCGGTCTCTTTGGTGACGTCGACCGCAAGCGTCTTCACGCCTGATGTCTCCCGGGAGAGCTCTTTCAGGGCGGCTGTGCCACGAGCAACGGCAAGGACTGTTGCTCCCTCCCCAAGCGCGGCTTCCACGATCGAGCGGCCGACACCCCGGCTGCCTCCGATGACGACGACATTCTGACCTTGTAACGATCCCATGGATCACCTCTCTTTCCGCCGCAGGACAATTCCAGCGCCTATTGATCAGGACAGCGCAGGCAGGCGGAAATCATCGGTGCGAGATCAAAAATCATATCGAGAGGATCGGCAGGCCCGCATAAAGGCGTGGTCCGACGCCGACGCTGGGCCTGTCGCCGACGCGGCGCACTCCTACTCGCTTTCACCATCCAGCGCCGGCACCGAGACGCCGGCGAGTTCCGCCGCGAGCAGCCGCGACGCACCGGCCCGCGCGATTCTCAGCATCAGCGCCTTGCGGGTCGCCGCCGCCATGCGGTGCTCGGGCGCATCGCGCAGGATTTCGGCGCCATAGCCGTCGGAAAGGATAAAACCGCATTCCTGCGGAAAGATCTCCGAGGGCACGCCGGGATGCGTGGCGAAGAAGAAGCGGTCGGAATGCAGCCGGTAGTCCGGCCATTTGCGGTCGACCCTGAAATCCTCGATCGAGGACTTGATCTCGATGATCCAGATGTCGCCCTGCCGGGTCAGCGCGACGAGGTCGGCGCGGCGCCCGGTGGCCAGCGACAGCTCGGGCAGCACATGCGCGCCCATTTCCTTGAGCAGCCGCTGCACGCCGCGCCGCACGAGCATGGCGCGCTCCGACTGACGGCCGTCGATAAGGGGGTTGAGAGGGACAGGCGAGATGATTGGCATGGGAGCACCATGCCAGACTTTGTTCACGGTTTGAACCCGTTTTCTTGAGGCGATTATCTGGTTGACAAACCCAACGGGAAACAATCGATTACGGCGGAACAAATCAGCGCCGGTGCGCTGGCTGGAGGTCTGAGTGGGAATTGAACCCACTACGTCGGTTTTGCAGACCGATGCGTCACCGTCCCGCCCTCAGACCTTGTTGCCTCTATGCCTAATCCATCAGCGCTTAGTCAACCTGTCGACCCCCGGATATCCTTTCTCTGGCCGATTATCCGGTTAACAAACCCGGCCTTTAACCAACGGGGATCACGCCCTCCAGAGCAATGATCCTCGTCTTTGCGCAGCGTTCACGGATAGCTTTGAGCCGGCTGTATTCTGGAGAGCCGTACCATGCCATGAGGGAGGCCATGTCCGGAAACTCGACAATGACCAGGCGATGAGGTTCCCAATCGCCTTCCAGCACTTTGGTGGCTCCGCCACGAGCGATGTACCGTCCCCCATAGCGCGCTTCGGTTGCTGGCACATCCCGGCGGTATTCCTCGAAAACGGCGGCATCGGTTATGTCTACATCAGCAATGAGATACGCTGCCATTGGCCTTACTCCCTGAAGAAAGCCAGTGAAGCACCTCCATTAGCGGCCCCGCAACTAAGCCAGCGGTACTACGCCTCGGAAACGACTCGCCTCTCCCTGTATCGGGCGCTTTACTACATTCGTTGGGGGCAGCTCTGGGAGGAGACGATCCATGCCGATGTATCTCACGCAATTCAGCTATACGCCCGAAACCTGGGCGCGCCTGATCGAAAACCCCGAGGATCGACGCGAGGCGGCCCGTTCCTACATCGAATCGGTGGGCGGAAAGCTACACGGGTTCTGGTACGCCTTCGGAGAGCACGATGGCTGGAATCTATGGGAGGCTCCAGACAACGTTTCGATGGCATCTGTCATGCTGGCTATCGGTGCGGGCGGGGCGCTCAGCTCGTATGAGACCACCGTCCTTCTAAGCGTCGAAGAGACGATGCAAGCGCTTGGGAAGGCAAAGTCGATCCGGTATCGCCCGCCGGGGTCGTAAGGGCCGACCGTTTGCGGCCTGGAGTGTCGGAGGCTAGTCGCTCATGCCGCCGCGGAAGCGATTTTATCTCCAGCCTGCGCAGCCCCCGCAATATCCTCCAGGATCGGGCAGTCTGGCCGGTCGTCGCCGTGGCAGGCATGGATCAGCTTCTGCAAGGTCGAGCGCATCGACTGCAGCTCGCGCACCTTCTCCTCGATTCCCGTCACATGCGCGGCGGCGATCTCGCGCACGTCATGGCTGGCGCGGCTGCGGTCCTGGTAGAGCGCCATCAACTGGCGGCAGTCGTCGATCGAGAAGCCGAGATTGCGCGCGCGGCGCAAGAAAGTCAGCGGTGGATGTCGTCGCCGCAATAATCGCGGTAGCCGTTGCCGGCGCGCGCCGGACGGATCAGGCCGATCTCCTCATAGTAGCGGATGGTCTTGGCCGGCAGACCGGAACGCTGGGCGGCATCTCCAACATTCATGACAGCTCCTCGACTTCCGGCGGGTTGGCGGGCCGCCCCATTGAATTCATTACATAAACTTATGGTAGCCGTTGCCGAAAAGCCACAGTTGCCGACTTACCGGCATGTAAGCCCCTGCATATAGGCATCGCCCGCTTGGCAAGCAAAGCAAATGCCAGCATGAATGATGGCGACAAAGCGGCCGTCTCGTGCCGCTACCTTTGGGCGGGGCATCGGACCTTTTCATGCGCATGAAGTCATTCGCAATCGTCTCCGCACTTGCGCTGTCGACGGCTATTGCTGGTTGCAGCACCATCGGCTCGCAGATATTCACCAACAACTATGGCCCGATGACCGATGCGGGCTATCGACTGCCGCGCATTCCGATCGAAAAGGTGCCGTTCAAGTACCGTCGGCAGGTCGTTAGCTACGACACCGATGAAAAGCCGGGCACCATCGTCGTCGATACGCAGAACAAGTTTCTTTACTACGTCATGGGCGGCGGCGAGGCGATGCGTTACGGCATCGGCGTCGGCCGCGAGGGTTTTGAATGGCGCGGCACCGCCCGTATCGCGGTGAAGCGCGAATGGCCGACCTGGACGCCGCCTTCGGCGATGATCAAGCGCCAGCCGGAGCTCGCCAAGTTTGCCGGCGGCATGGAGCCGGGATTGACCAACCCACTCGGCGCGCGCGCCCTGTATCTGTTCAACAGGGGCGGCGATTCGGGCTACCGCCTGCATGGCAGCCCGGAGTGGAACTCGATCGGCAAGGCGATGTCGTCGGGCTGCATCCGGCTGATGAATCAAGACATTATAGACCTTTACGACCGCACCTCCGTCGGCGCTAAAGTCATCGTCTTGTAAAAACTTTCTTACGCGGACCGTCTAGGCAACAAATGGACGTCGCAGAACAGAAAACCGGGTTTTGGCCCGGTTTTTTGTTATCGCGCGACAGGCGAATTGACGTTTTTTTGAGTCGTTAAGAGACCTGTTCGACCTGCTGCACCTCGGGTACAAAATGCCGGAGCAGGTTCTGGATGCCGTGCTTCAGCGTCGCCGTCGATGACGGGCAGCCGGCGCAGGCGCCCTTCATGTGCAGGAACACGGTGCCGTTCTCGAAGCCGCGGAAGGTGATGTCGCCGCCATCCTGGGCGACGGCCGGGCGCACCCGCGTGTCGAGCAGTTCCTTGATGGTGATGACCAGTTCCTCGTCGGCCTTGTCGTAGAATTCGCCGGTCTGGCTGGTCTCGGCAGCGGGGCCGGCCTTGGCCATCACCGGCGCGCCGGACATGAAGTGCTCCATGATGGCGCCGAGGATCGCCGGCTTCAGATGCTGCCAGTCGGGGCCGTCCTTGGTCACGGTGATGAAATCATAGCCGAAGAAGACGCCGGTGACGCCGGGGATCTCGAACAGCCGGCCGGCCAGCGGCGAAGCCGTAGCGGCGCTGTCGGCATCGCGGAAATCGGCGGTGCCTTCGACAAGTACTTCCTTGCCGGGCAGGAACTTCAATGTCGCCGGATTTGGCGTCGATTCGGTCTGGATGAACATGGATGTCTCCGTGCCCATTCGGGCAGATAGTTTGGAATAATTCTAAATAGGCCTTATCGGCGGGACATTCAAGCGAAAGGCATCGCCGGAACGGCCGCCCGAGAGAATGAATTTTCTTCTACCGCGCCGCGCGTTCAATTGGACGCGCAAAGCAAGCTGTAGCACTTTGATTTTGCGTTAGGCCAAGCTGTCGATCTCTTCGTCCGACAGGTTCTGTGGCACCACCGTCACCGGGATGGGGAAGGCGGCGCCCTTGCCGGCGACAGCGCCGACCAGCGGACCCGGCCCCTCCTTGCCGGCGCCGGCCGCAAGCACGAGGATGGCGATATCCTGGTCTTCCTCGATCAATTTGTGGATCTCTTCGGTCGGCTTGCCTTCGCGCACCACCAGTTCCGGCTCGATGCCGAGTTTCTGGCGCACCTTATTGGCGTATGCATCAAGTGCGGCCCGCGCGGTGGCGGTGGCCTCCTCGCGCATGATCTTCTCGACACCCAGCCAATGCTGGAAATCATCCGGCTCGATCACGTAGAGCAGCACCAGCACGCCGTTGGTGCTCTGCGCGCGCTTCGAGGCGTAGACGACGGCCCGCTCGCATTCGGGCGTGTCGTCGATGATCGCCAGGAACTTGCGGCGATGGCCGGCTTCGCGGCTGAGGCGTTTGGAGACCATAGTCACCCTGTTCGATGGTTTCGGTCGCAATCTGCCACCGCCACGGCCCGGCCGCAAGCGACCGGCAGATGTAGCGACGCTGGTGCGTTAGAGCCTCCTTGGCGCGTCCAAACGGACGCGCGGCGCTTAAGGTTCAGCTTTGCAGCAGGCCGATGATGTCGCGCACGGTCTTCATCGTCGCCTCGGCCAAGGCGCTGGCCCGCTCGCCGCCATCCCTGAGCACCGCGTCGACATAGGCGCGGTCGTCGGAAATGCGGCGCATCTCGCCGGCGACCGGCGCCAGCTTTTCCACGGCAAGGTCGGCCAGCGCCGGCTTGAACACTGAAAATTGCTGGCCGCCGAACTCCTTCAGCACCGCCTCCTTCGATATCTCGGCCAGACCCGCATAGATGCCGACCAGGTTTTCGGCTTCCGGCCGGCCGGCAAGGCCGTCCAATTCCCCGGGCAACGCCTCGGGGTCGGTCTTGGCCTTGCGGATCTTCTTCGAGATGCTGTCGGCATCGTCGGTCAGGTTGATGCGCGACAGGTCCGACGGGTCCGACTTCGACATCTTCTTCGAGCCGTCGCGCAGCGACATGATGCGCGCCGCCGGTCCGCCGATGATCGGTTCGGTCAGCGGGAAGTAACCGTTCACCGTCTCCTCGCCGACCTTCATCTCGACGCCGACGCCAAGGCCGGCGATGCGGTCCGAAAAGTCGTTGTTGAATTTTTGCGCGATGTCGCGTGTCAGCTCCAGATGCTGCTTCTGGTCATCGCCAACCGGCACGTGGGTGGCGCGGTAGACGAGGATGTCCGCCGCCATCAGGCTCGGATAGGCAAGCAGCCCGAGCGATGCATTCTCGCGGTCCTTGCCGGCCTTGTCCTTGAACTGGGTCATCCGGTTCATCCAGCCGATGCGGGCCACGCAGTTGAAGATCCAGGCAAGCTCGGCGTGCTGCATGACCCGCGACTGGTTGAAGACGATGTGCTTCTTCGGGTCGATGCCGGAGGCGAGAAACGCCGCGGTGATCGAGCGCGTCTGGTCTTTGAGATCGTCATGGACTAGCTGCGCGGTCAGCGAATGCAGGTCGACGACGCAATAGATGCAATCGGAGGTGTCCTGCAGGGCGACGAATTTCTTGATGGCGCCGAGATAGTTGCCGAGATGCAGATTGCCGGTCGGCTGGACGCCGGAAAAGACAAGTGGCTTGAAGGCAGGCTGATTGAAGGCGGGCTGATTGGAGGCGAGCTGATTGGAGTCAGTCATGGTGTTTCCCTGGCTTGTGGAGGGCCGTTTCGCGCGCGGCGAAAGTCTTTCGACGGCGCGCTTATGGACGAGAGCGGGGAGCGGATCAAGAGGCTGTAGGCGATCGCGGCAGAGCAATTGGTTCAGGTCGGATTGCTTGTTCGATGTTGTTGGCGCCGCGCTTATAGCGCCTGTCTCGGCTTGACAGGTCGGCGCTGCCCCTCATTGCCCTGCCGGGCATTTCTCCCCGTATAGTGACAGTATAGTGACGGGGAGAAAGACAGCGTCATCGACGGTTTCGCCAACGACAAGCGTTGCAGGAAGGGCGCCGAGGGGCAGCCAGCTTCTTTCTCCCCGTTTACGGGGAGAAATGCCCGGCAGGGCAATGAGGGGCGGCGCCGACATCGATATGTATGATAGGGTGGAAAATATTCGGCCAACGATCTGACGGGAAATGGATGACCGTCTCCAACGAGAAAGCTTTGGAGCGCCGACATGGCCGCGAGACGCCACTGGAGACGGCGGCGCGACTTCGGGATGAACTCGGGATCGAACTTAACAAGCAGGCACGTAAGCCGCTGCCGCGCCCGGTCTATGACGAATTGTCCGGCGAAGACTGATGCTTGTCGACGGGAGACTATTCCCTAGTCGAAGGGGAGCCCTTCCGCCTGACATTGCGCCGGATCATGCCGAAATCGGCGCCGCCGGTGGCGAAGGCGGTGACGAAATAAAGCAACGCTCCGCCGGCAACCAGCGCGAGAAGCGTCGTAGCCTTGACGACCAGCGGTGAGCCCGAGGCCAGTTGGGCGGCAAACCAGTGCTCGGCAAAATAGAGCGCCGCCCCCATCACCGCCGCCGACAGCACCAGTCGTGGGATGCGTCTCATGAGTGGTACGTCGCGGCCCCAGTGACCGCGCCGGATCAGCACGCCGAGCAGCATCAGCGCATTGACCCAGCCGGCGACGGCCGAGGCGACGGCGATGCCCGGCGCGCCCATCTGCGGAAACAGCATCAGCGCGGTGGTGATGTTCACCGCCACTGAGATGGCGGCGAAGATCATCGGCGTGCGCGTGTCTTCGCGGGCGAAATAGCCGGGCGTGAACGCCTTGATCAGCACAAAGGCCGGCAAACCCAAGCCGAAGATCGCCAGGATTGCCGCCACGATTGGCGTCGAATTGTTGGCGGCAAATGCCCCGCGTTCGTAGACCAGCCCCACGATCGGCTCCGACATGACCAGCAGTGCCGCCGCCGCCGGCAAGGTCAGGAACAAGGTGAACTCCACCGACCGGTTCTGCAGATTGGCCGCTTCGATCAGATTGCCTGACTTCAGCGCCCGCGACAGTTCGGGCAGAAGCACGATGGCGACGGCGACGCCGACGACGCCGAGCGGCAGCTGGTAGATACGGTCGGCATAGGCGAGCGACGACACCGCACTGTCCTGCGCCGAGGCGATCGCGGTGCCGATCAGCTGGTTGATCTGAGTGATGCCGCCGGTGATTGCCGCCGGCAGCGCCAGGATCAGCAGCCGCTTGACATTGGGTGTCATCTTTGGCCTGCGGAAACCGATCGAGATGCCGGCATGGCGCACCGCCACCCAGACGATCGCCAGTTGCACCAGCCCCGCCGCCAGCACGCCCCAGGCCAACGCGAAGCCGACGGTGCGCGCGTCCGATCCCTTGTGCCAGGAATAGGCGAGCACGCCGATCAGGATGATGTTGAGGAACACTGGCGCCACCGCCGCAGCGAAATAGCGGCGCAGCGAATTCAGCATGCCGGCCATCATGGCGCCGAGCGACATGCAGATCAGGTAGGGAAACATGATGGTCGCAAGCCGGACCGTCATCTCGAACTTTCCCGGCGTGTCGGCAAAGCCCGGCGCCACCAGGTAGCGCACGATCAGCGGCATCGCCAGTTCCATGGCGATGGTCAGCGCCAGCAGCGCCGTGAACAGCACGCCGAACACCTCTTCCGAAAAGCGCTTGGCGCCATCGGTGCCGTGGGTCTCGATTTCCTTGGCGAACAGCGGCACGAAGGCGGCATTGAAGGCGCCTTCGGCAAACAGCCGGCGAAAGGTATTGGGAAACTGGAACGCCGCGTTGAAGGCGTCGGCGATCGGCCCGGTGCCGAGTGCGGCCGCCATCAGCATCTCGCGGCCGAAGCCGAGGGCACGGCTCATCAGCGTGCCGGAAGCGACCGTCGCGAACTTTTTGACAAGGCTCATGCGTCTGGAGACTGCCTGCAGGATTGGGACAAATAAATGGTGGTTGTCACTCGGCCGCGGCCTTGGCCTTGCCGCCGCGCTCCGGCACGGTGCCTTCGAGAACCGCGACCAGTCTGTTTCGGATGGCGGCCATGCGCGTCGGGCTGTCGATCTTCTGGCCGGTGAGATCGGTGACATAGAAGGTATCGATGACCTTTTCGCCGAAGGTGGTGATGTGTGCCGACGCGATGTCGAGCGACAGGTCGGACAACGCCCCGGTGATCTCGGACAGCAGGCCCGGCCGATCCAACCCCTCGACCTCGATCACCGAGAACCGGTTTGACAGCGTGTTGCGGATTTCGGCGCGCGGCGGGATGCGGAAGACCTTGGCGCCGCGCCGCGGCTTGGTGCGCTTCTCGATCATCTCCGGCAACCAGCTCTTGCCCGACAGCACATCCTCGATCAGGCGGCCGACGCGCCCGGCGCGGCGGCGTTCGTCCTCGTCGCGGTCGAATTCCCTCGAGATCAGGATGGTGTCCAGCGCGCGGCCATCGGCGGTGGTGAAGATCTGCGCGTCGACAATGTTGCCGCCGGCCGCCACACATGCCCCGGCAATGACCGAAAGCAGGCGGGGATGGTCCTGCGCCAGCACGGTGATCTCGGTCACCGCCTCGAACTGATGGGTCTTGATCATCGTGGCGAGCTTCTTGCCCGCCGCATCCGCCTCGCGGATGAATTCGGCGTGGCGAAGCTGGTCGGCGAGATCGACCGTCAGCAGGTAGTTCTCGTAATGCAGGCCGACATAGCGCTTGCGGGCTTTTTCGGACCAATCGGCAAGCGCTTCGGCCAGCCGCTCGCGTGCCGCCGCCGTTCGCTCGGCGCGCGACACTTCCGAAAATCCCCCGGTCAACAGCAATTCGGTCTCATAGTAGAGCGTGCGCAGCAATTGGCCTTTCCAGCCGTTCCAGACGCCCGGCCCGACGCCTCTGATATCGCAGACGGTGAGGATGAGCAGCAGCTTCAGCCGTTCGACCGACTGCACGATCGCGGCGAAATCATCGATCGTCTTGCGGTCGTTGAGATCGCGGGTCTGTGCCGTCATCGACATGACGAGGTGGTTCTCGACCAGCCAGGCAACTGTTTCGGTGTCGGCCGCCGACAGCCCCATATGCGGGCAGATGCGCCGCGCGATCCGGGCACCCACTTCGGAATGGTCCTCGGGCCGTCCCTTGGCGATGTCGTGCAAAAGCACCGCGACGTAGAGCGCCTCGCGGCTTTTCTTCAGCCCCGGCATCAGCGTGTGGGCAAGCGGGTGGACCTTTTCACCGTCGCCACGCTCGATCTCGGCCAACACGCCGATACAGCGGATCAGGTGCTCGTCCACCGTATAGTGATGGTACATCGAGAACTGCATCATGGCGACGATCTTGCCGAAATCCGGGATCAGCTTTGCCAGCAGTCCCGCCTCGTTCATGCGCCTGAGATTGAGTTCGGCATTGCGGTCCGACGTCAATATGTCGAGGAACAGCCGGTTGGCTTCCTCGTCGCGCCTGAGCGCCTTGCCGACGAGGCCGAGCGAACGGGTCAGCAGCTTCAACGCATCGGGGTGAAATTCCAGCCCGTGCTTGTCGGCGAACCAGAACAGCCTCAAGAGATTGACCGGATCGCGCTCGAACACCAGGTCGTCGGCGACGTTGATGCGATGGTTGTCGATAATGAAATCGGACGTGCCGGCAAGCTTGCGCTTGCGGCGCGAAAAGGTGAGGAAGATGCGGTTGAAGCCCGGCACATGCTTGGCCTGCTCTTCCTCGAGTGCAGCGCAGAAGATGCGGGTGAGATCCCCGACATCCTTGGCGACGAGGAAGTAATGCTTCATGAAGCGCTCGACCGCCGACAGGCCCGGATGTGTGGTGTAGCCCAGCCGCTCGGCGATCTCGCGCTGGATGTCGAAATGCAGCCGTTCCTCGGCTTTGCCGGTGAGGAAATGCATGTGGCAGCGCACCGCCCACAGGAAATCCTCGGCCTTCTGGAACTCCCGGTATTCGGTGCCGGTGAAGACGCCCTTGTCGACCAGCTCCTCACCGGTGCGCACCCGGTAGAAATACTTGCCGATCCAGAACAGCGTCTGCAGGTCGCGCAGGCCGCCTTTGCCGTCCTTGACATTTGGTTCGACCAGGTAGCGGCTTTCGCCGGCCTTTGCATGGCGCTCGTCGCGTTCGGCAAGCTTGGCCTGCACATATTCGGGCCCGGTCGTGCGCACCACCTCGCGGTCGAAACGCTGCAAGAGCTCGTCATAGAGCTTCTGCTCGCCCCACAGGAAACGCGCTTCCAGGATCGAGGTGCGGATGGTGATGTCGGTGCGCGACAGCCGCAGGCATTCGTCGATGTTGCGGGTGGCGTGGCCGACCTTCAGCCCCAGATCCCACAGTATGTAGAGCATGTATTCGACGATCTGCTCGCCCCATGGCGTCTGCTTGTAGGGCAGCAGGAAGAGGAGATCGATGTCGGATCCCGGCGCCAGCGTGCCGCGGCCATAGCCGCCGACCGCGACGACGGCCATGCGTTCGGCCGATGACGGGTTTTTGACGCGATAGACATGGGTGGCGGCGAAATCGTAGAGCGCGCGGATGATCTCGTCCATGAGATGCGACAGCCGGGCGGCGCAGGCGGTGCCACTGCCGTCGTCCATCAGCATGCGTTCGGCGATGCTGCGGCCGGCGGTCAGCCTGCCCTTGAGAAGCTGGAGAACACCGGCGCGTGCAGCCTTGCCGGAGCCGTCGCCTGCCGTGGCTACGGTCAGCGCCGTCATCTCGCAGCGCAAGGCTTGGATGTCGATCAGTTCATCGAGCTTTAGAGAGATTCTTGCCATAAGTGCCGTTCGGCCTCGCCGTTTTGGCGGCGTCTATAGCGCGTTTTCGCGGCGCTGGGTATGGGGCGGACGGACACGCTCTCCACGGGGTCGTCGATGGCATGCGGCGGCGGTTGGGTGCGGGATTGGCCGCCGGCGGCGCGCCTCGGCAAGAAAACAGAAATTGGTCCTTGACCTTCCAGTCACTGGAAGCACTACCTCCGTTCAGAACCGAGACACAGGGGCATTTCCGCATGACGCATTCCGACCATGACCATCACGCCCATAGCGGCTGCTGCGCGGCAAAAGCTGTTCCGTCCGTCGCCGACGCCGTCATTCGCGATCCGGTCTGCGGCATGACCGTCGATCCGGCCGCCGGCAAGCCGACAGCCGAGCATGGCGGCCATTTCTATCATTTCTGCAGCGAGCGCTGCCGTTCGAAATTCACGGCCGAGCCGGAAAAGTACCTTACCGCCACCGACCCGGTCTGCGGCATGCCTGTCGACCGTGCCGCCGCGAAGCACTTTTCCCGGCATGAAGGCCAGGGCTTCTATTTTTGCTCGGCCGGCTGCAAGGTGAAATTCGAGGCGGAGCCGGCAAAGTATCTTGGCGACAAGCCAGAGCCGCAGGCGATGCCGAAAGGCACGCAATACACCTGCCCGATGCATCCCGAAATCGTCCGCGACAAGCCAGGCGCCTGCCCGATCTGCGGCATGGCGCTGGAGCCGATGGGCGTGCCGACCGGCGAGGAGGGGCCGAACCCGGAACTGGTCGACTTCACGAGGCGGTTCTGGGTGAGCGCCGTGTTGTCGGTGCCATTGCTGATATTCGCCATGGCGCCAATGCTCGGCGTGACGATTAGCGCCTTCATCGAGGATTCGGCGAAGATCTGGGTGGAATTGGCGCTGGCCAGCCCGGTTGTGCTGTGGGCGGCATTCCCTTTCTTCCATCGCGGCTGGGATTCGGTTCTCAACCGCAGCCCCAACATGTGGACGCTGATTTCGCTCGGCGTTGGTGCGGCCTATCTCTACAGCGTCGTCGCCGCGCTGTTCCCGGATATATTTCCGCACCAGTTCCGCGGTCATGAGGGCACGGTGCCGGTTTATTTCGAGGCGGCCGCCGTCATCGTGGCGCTGGTTTTCCTCGGCCAGGTGCTGGAGTTGCGCGCCCGTGAGAAAACCGGCTCGGCGATCCGCGCGCTGCTCGACCTCGCGCCGAAGACCGCGCGGCTGATCGGCGAGGACGGTTCCGAAAACGACGTGCCGCTCGACACGGTCAAGGCCGGCGATCGCCTGCGCATCCGCCCCGGCGATGCCGTGCCGGTCGACGGCATCGTGCTGGAAGGCCGCTCTTCCATCGACGAATCGATGCTGTCAGGCGAGCCGCTGCCGGTCGAAAAGACCGAAGGCGACCCCCTCACCGGCGGCACGCTCAACAAGAACGGTTCGCTGATCATGCGCGCCGAGAGGATCGGCGCCGAAACCACGCTGGCGCGGATCGTCGAGCTCGTCGCCAAGGCGCAGCGTTCGCGCGCGCCGATCCAGGGTCTGGCCGACCGCGTCTCCTTCTATTTCGTCCCGGCCGTCGTGGTGGTTGCGATCGTTGCGTTCATCGCCTGGGCGACCTTCGGGCCGCAACCCAGCCTGATCTTTGCCATCGTCTCTGCGGTCTCGGTGCTGATCATCGCCTGTCCTTGCGCGCTGGGGCTTGCCACGCCGATGTCGATCATGACCGCCACGGGGCGCGGCGCGCATGCCGGCGTGCTGATCAAGGATGCCGAGGCGCTCGAACGCTTTGCTTCGGTCGACACGCTGATCGTCGACAAGACCGGCACATTGACCGAAGGCCGGCCGAGATTGACCGACCTCGTCGCCGCCGAAAGCATAACGCAGGAGGATCTGCTGGCATTTGCCGCCGGCCTCGAAAAAGGCTCGGAGCATCCGCTGGCCGAGGCGATCGTCGAAGGCGCCCGTGAACGCGGGGTAAAAATTCCCGACGCCGGCGGTTTCGAGGCTGTGACCGGCAAGGGCGTTTCCGGCACGGTGTCGGGAAAGAACGTCGCGCTCGGCAACGCGGCGATGATGGCCGCTCTCGGCATCGATATCGCATCCATCTCGACCAGCGCCGAGGCGCTGCAGGCCGAGGGCAAGACCGCGATGTTCGTCGCCGTTGGCAAGAAACTGGCCGGCATCGTCGCCGTCGCCGACCCGATCAAGGCGACGACATCAGAAGCGATCAAGGCGCTGCACGACCGCGGCCTCAAGATCATCATGGCGACCGGCGATAACGAACGCACGGCGAAGGCCATCGCCAGCAAACTCGGCATCGACGAGGTGCGTGCCGGCCTGCTGCCGGAACAGAAGAGCGCGCTGGTCGAGGAGTTGCGCGCCAGGGGCGCCGGCGTAGCCATGGCCGGCGACGGCGTCAACGACGCGCCGGCGCTGGCCGCCGCCGATGTCGGCATCGCCATGGGCACCGGCGCCGATGTCGCGGTCGAAAGCGCCGGGATTACGCTGGTCAAGGGCGATCTCAACGGCATCGTCCGGGCCCGCACGCTCGCCCAGGCGACGATCCGCAACATCCGCCAGAACCTGTTCTTCGCCTTCCTCTACAACGTGCTTGGCGTGCCGGTCGCCGCCGGCGTGCTCTATCCGCTCACCGGCACGCTGTTGTCGCCGATGATTGCGGCAGCGGCGATGAGCCTGTCCTCGGTTTCGGTCATCACCAACGCGTTGCGGCTCAGGACGTTGAAACTCTGAGCCAAGCCTCCAGATAGAAATTCGTTCAAAAAAGGAGATCATGAATGACCTTGGCCAAGAAGATCGTGCTGCTGCTGATGGCGGCCGGAATGCTGCTTGCCGTTTTCCTCGAAAGCATTCCGTCGCAAGCCCAGGAGATGAAACACGACATGGGGGCGCACGACATGGGCGCGATGGGCGCGCAAAGCCCCTCGACCGACGGCTACAAGGCGGCGATGGACAAGATGCACACCGCCATGATGGCGATCGAACCTTCCGGCATTGCCGATATCGATTTCGCCCGCGGCATGATCCCGCATCATCAGGCCGCAATCGACATGGCCAAGGTCGAGCTTGCCAATGGCAAGGATCCGGAAATGCGCAAAATGGCCGAAGCGGTGATCGCGGCGCAGGAGGCCGAGATCAAGCAGATGCAGGATTGGCTGGCCGCCCATCCGGTGAAGTAGCATCAGGCAGCTCGCGGGAAATCCGGGGTGGATTTCTCCGGAAGGGTGTGCTGCCATCGGGCGTCGACTGGAGCGCGCCATGCCATCAACGATAAGAACCACCACATTGCCCTCGGGCGAAGCCGTTCCCGTGCTGGGTCAAGGAACGTGGAAAATGGGCGAGGATTTCAGCCGCCATGCCGATGAGGTCAACGCGCTGAAGCTCGGGCTCGATCTCGGCATGACGCTGATCGACACTGCCGAAATGTATGCCAGCGGCGGGGCCGAGGAGGTGGTGGCGGATGCCATTGCCGGGCGCCGCGACGAGGTGTTCCTGGTCTCCAAGGTGCTGCCGTCCAACGCCTCGCGCATCGGCGTGCCGGCGGCCTGCGACAGAAGCCTCAGGCATCTGCGCACCGACCGTATCGATCTCTATCTGCTGCACTGGCCCGGCAGCGTGCCTCTGGCGGAAACGGTCGAGGCCTTCGACGCGTTGAAAAAGGCCGGCAAGATCCGCCACTGGGCCGTCAGCAATTTCGACACCCATGAGATGGAGGAACTGGTCAGCCTGCCGGCCGGCGACAGCGTCCAGACCAACCAGATCCTCTACAATCTGTCCCAGCGCGGCCCCGAATTCGACCTTGCGCCCTGGAGCCGGCAACGCGGCATTCCGCTGATGGCCTATTCGCCAGTCGATCAGGGCGTATTGGCGCGCAATACCAGGCTCGAAGCCATCGCCGCCCGCCACAATGCCACGGCGGCTCAGCTGGCGCTGGCCTGGGTGATGGCACAGGACGGCGTCATTGCCATTCCAAAGGCCGGCAAACAAGAGCATGTCCGCCAGAATGTCGCGGCGCTCCACGTCGAGCTCACCCCGGAAGATTTCGCCGACATCGACCGTGCCTTCCCGCCACCGAGGCGGAAGCAGGGCCTGCAGATGATTTGAGGGTTTGCCGCAGGACCCAAGGTCGCGTTCCCTGCGCTATCGTACGAAGCCTGACTACTTCCCCGCCATTCCCTTCAGCCGATACAGCGCTTCCAGCGCCTCCCTCGGCGTCATCTCGTCGGGATTGATCTCCCCTAGCGCCGCGCTCAGTCCATCGCTCTTTGCCGGCTTCGGCGCCTCTTGTTTCACCGCCACCGAAAACAGCGGCAGATCGTCGACCAGCCGGTTTGCCTTGCCCGAAACCTCGCCAGCTTCCAACTGGTGCAGTACTTCCCTGGCCCGCCCGACCACCGCTTCCGGCAGGCCGGCCAGACGCGCCACCTGCACGCCGTAGGAGCGGTCGGCGGCACCTTTGCCGACCTCGTGCAGGAAGACCACGTCGCCCTCCCATTCCTTGACCCGCATGGTGACGTTGTGCAGCCGAGCGAGTTTGCTGGCCAGCGCCGTCATTTCGTGGAAATGGGTGGCGAAGATCGCCCGGCAACGGTTCTTCTCGTGCAGATACTCGACCGCCGCCCAGGCGATCGACAGGCCGTCGAAGGTAGCGGTGCCACGGCCGATCTCATCCAGGATCACCAGCGCGCGTTCGCCGGCCTGGTTGAGAATCGCCGCCGTTTCGACCATCTCGACCATGAAGGTCGAGCGGCCGCGCGCCAGATCGTCGGAGGCACCTACACGCGAAAACAGCCGGTCCACGACGCCGATATGGGCTGATGCCGCCGGCACGAAGGAGCCGGTCTGGGCGAGGATGGCGATCAGCGCGTTCTGCCTGAGAAAGGTCGATTTGCCGCCCATATTGGGGCCGGTCAGCAGCCAGATCGCGCCGTTCTTGGCATCGCCTTCCGGCGATAGATCGCAATCATTGGCGACGAACGGTCCTTCGCCCGAACGCCGCAGGGACTGTTCCACCACCGGATGCCGTCCGCCCGAAATTGCGAAGGCGAGGCTGGCGTCCACCACGGGCCGGCACCAGGCTTCGCTTTCGGAAAGCAGCGCAAGTGCCGCCGACACGTCGAGCACGGCAAGCGCTTCTGCGCCGGCGCGGATCTTGTCCGCCTGGCAGACCGCTTCCGCCGTCAGCCTGTCGAAGGCGGCAAGCTCGATCGCCAGCGCCCGGTCGGCGGCATTGGCGATCTTCGATTCCAGCTCGGCGAGTTCGGTCGTGGTGAAGCGCATGGCATTGGCCATGGTCTGGCGATGGATGAAGCGCGCCTTCGCCCCATCGCTGCTCGTCATGATCGCATGGTGGTTGGCGGTGACTTCGATGTAATAGCCAAGCACATTGTTGTGCCGGATTTTCAGCGAGCGGATGCCGGTTTCGTCGATCAGCGAGCGCTCCAGGCCGGCAATCACTTTTCGCGACTCGTCGCGCAGTGCCCGCATTTCATCGAGTTCAACGTTGTAGCTGGAACGGACGAAGCCGCCGTCGCGCTTGAGCAGCGGCAGCTCGTCACCGAGCGCCTGCGTCAGATGCTCGGCCAGCGGACGTGGCAGCGCCTCGATCGCCGCCAGCGCCGCCGCCAGTTCTTGCGGAAGGGCGGTCGCCCCGAACAGTTCGACAATAATGCCGGCAGCCTCGAACCCGGCACGCAGCGCGCCGAGATCGCGCGGGCCGCCGCGGTTGAGCGCCAGCCGCGACAGGGCGCGAGGCATGTCGGCGACGCTCTTCAGGCTCGCCCGCACCGCCTGGCACAGTCGTGTCTCGGACCGGAAGAAAGAAACCGAATCCAGCCTTGCACCAATTGCTGCCGGATCGGTCAGCGGCGCCATCAGCCGGTCTGCCAGCAGTCGCGCGCCGCCGCCCGTCACTGTGCGGTCGATCGCCTTGAACAGCGAGCCCTCGCGGCTGCCGGACAGGGTGCGCAGCAGTTCCAAATTGGCGCGCGTCGCCGGATCGATGAACAGCGTCGAGCCTTGCTCCTCGCGTTCGGGCCGCGACAGCGGCGGCCGCTCGGCCTTCTGCGTCTTTTCGACATAGGCGATGGCGCCTGAGATCGCCGACAGCTCGGCGCGGGAAAACGTGCCGAAACTGTCCGGCGTCGCCACCTCGAAGAAACGGGCGATGCGTCCGGAGGCCGACGCCGAGTCGAACAGGCTCGGCGGCTGCGGAGTGGCGACCCGGCCGAGCACGTCGAACACCGGTTTCAGCTCGGGATCGTAAAACACCGGCTCGGCGACGATCAGCTCGCGTGGGTCGACGCGAAAGACATCGGCAAGCAGCCGGTCTGCGGTGGTCTCGGCAACGCGGAAGGCACCGGTCGAGATTTCGATCCAAGCCAGCGCAAAACTTCCTTGGTTCCCTGTCGCGCTGCCGCGCTCCCCGCCTCTTGCCTCGGCCCCGCCTTTGACCCGGCTAAGCGCCATCAAAAAACTCGATTCCGACGGCGCCAGCAATTTGTCCTCGGTGATGGTACCCGGCGTTACCAGCCGCACCACGTCGCGGCGCACCACCGATTTGCCACCGCGCTTCTTCGCCTCGGCCGGATCCTCGATCTGCTCGCAGACGGCGACGCGGAAGCCTTGTCCGATCAGCTTCTGCAGGTAATCGTCGGCGGCATGTACCGGCACGCCGCACATCGGGATGTCGAGGCCCTGGTGCTTGCCGCGCTTGGTCAGGACGATGCCGAGCGCCCGGCTCGCCTTCTCGGCATCGTTGAAGAACAGCTCGTAGAAATCGCCCATGCGGTAGAACAGCAGCGAATCCGGGTTCGCCGCCTTGATCTCGATATACTGCTCCATCATCGGCGTCGCCGGCGCAAAGGCCGGCGTAGCGCTGTCGCTGCGAATGGGCGTTTCGTCGTTCAAGAAGCTGCTTCCAGAATTTGCCAGCCTTCTGCTTGGCGGTTTACAGCGGCGAAGTGTAGCCTTAATCCCGAACGTTCCACAAAAGAAAGCATTGCACCCGTCTCAAGCGGTGCGGGTGAGGAAATCGAAAGCATCATGGCCAGGAAAACCGAAAACCCCGGACCCTCCGTCAGTGCGCAGGAGGCGCTGGAATTCCACGCCATGGGCCGCCCCGGCAAGCTGGAGATCGTCGCCACCAAGCCGATGGCCACCCAGCGCGACTTGAGCCTTGCCTATTCGCCGGGCGTCGCGGTTCCGGTGCTTGCCATCGCCGAGGATCCCAGCCGCGCCTTCGACTACACGGCGCGCGGCAACATGGTCGCCGTCATTTCCAACGGCACCGCCATCCTCGGCCTCGGCAATCTCGGCGCGCTGGCCGCCAAGCCGGTGATGGAAGGCAAGGCGGTGCTGTTCAAGCGCTTCGCCGATGTCGATTCCATCGATCTCGAGGTCGACACCGAGGACGCCGAAGAGTTCATCAATTGCGTGCGTTTCCTTGGGTCCTCCTTCGGCGGCATCAACCTGGAAGACATCAAAGCGCCGGAGTGCTTCATCATCGAGCAGCGGCTGCGCGAGCTCATGGACATACCGGTCTTTCATGACGACCAGCACGGCACCGCCATCATCTCGGCCGCCGGCCTGATCAACGCGCTGGAAATCACCGGCCGCGACATGAAGACCACGAAAATGGTCTGCAATGGCGCGGGTGCCGCCGGCATCGCCTGCATCGAGTTGATGAAGGCGATGGGCTTTGCGCCTGAAAACATCATTCTGTGCGACACCAAGGGCGTCGTCTTCCAGGGCCGCACAGAAGGCATGAACCAGTGGAAGTCGGCGCATGCCGTCAAAACCGATGCGCGCTCGCTGGCCGAGGCGCTGGACGGTGCCGACGTGTTCCTCGGCCTCTCCGCCAAGGGCGCGCTGACCACCAGGATGGTGCAGTCGATGGCCGAGAAGCCGATCATCTTCGCCATGGCCAATCCCGATCCGGAGATCACGCCGGAGGAAGTCGCCGAAATCCGCACCGATGCCATCATGGCCACCGGGCGTTCGGATTATCCGAACCAGGTCAATAACGTGCTCGGCTTCCCCTACATCTTCCGCGGCGCGCTGGACGTGCGGGCGATCACCATCAACGATGACATGAAGATCGCCGCGGCGCGGGCGCTGGCCGAACTGGCGCGCCAGGATGTCCCCGACGATGTCGCCGCCGCCTACCAGGGCATGCGGCCGAAATTCGGCCCCAACTACATCATCCCGGTGCCGTTCGATCCGCGCCTGATCTCGGCCATTCCGATCGCGGTTGCCAAGGCAGCGATGGAGTCCGGCGTCGCGCGCAAGCCGATCCTCGACCTCGACCGTTACGCGCAGGAGCTCTCCGCCCGCCGCGATCCGATCGCCTCGACCCTGCAGCGCATCTACGACCGCGTTCGCCGCCAGCCCAAGCGCATCGTTTTCGCCGAGGGCGAGGAGGAGCAGGTGATGCGCGCCGCCGTCTCCTACGTGAACCAGCGGCTCGGCACCGCCATCCTGCTCGGCCGCGACGACATCATCAAGGAGAATGCCAGGAACGCCGGCATCGAGCTGAACAAGCAAGGCATCGAGATCATCAATGCCAGGCTGTCACGCCGCAATGGCGTCTACACCGACTATCTGTACGAGCGCATGCAGCGCAAGGGCTTCTTGTTTCGCGACTGCCAGCGCCTGATCAACAACGACCGCAACCATTTCGCCGCCTGCATGGTGGCGCTGGGTGATGCCGACGGCATCGTCACCGGCGTCACCCGCAACTACTCCACGGCGCTCGACGACATCCGCCGTGTCATCGACGCCAAGCCCGGCCACCGCGTCATCGGCGTTTCGATCGTGCTGGCGCGGGGTCGAACCGTGATCGTCGCCGACACCGCCGTGCACGACATGCCGAATGCCGAACAGATTGCCGACATCGCCGAGGAAGCCGCCGGCTTTGCCCGCCGCATGGGTTATGAGCCAAGGCTCGCCATGCTCGCCTATTCCACCTTCGGCCACCCGCAGGGCGAGCGCTCCGAACGCGTCCAGGAAGCGGTGCGTATCCTCGACAAGCGGCGCGTCGATTTCGAGTATGACGGCGAGATGGCCGCCGACGTGGCGCTCAATGCGCGCGCCATGGCGCAATACCCGTTCATCCGGCTGACCGGCCCGGCCAATGTGCTGATCATGCCGGCCTTCCACTCGGCCTCGATCTCAACCAAGATGCTGCAGGAGCTCGGCGGCTCGACGGTCATCGGCCCGCTGCTGGTCGGCCTGGACAAACCGGTTCAGATCGTCTCGCTCAACGCCAAGGACAGCGACATCGTCAACATGGCGGCGATCGCGGCGTATACGGCGGGGGCGTGAGGAGCGGACGTCTCTGCATCCCCCCATAAGGGAGAGAAGGAAGAGACGACGTCGAGCCCTAAATCAGCCCTGCCTGTTCAGCCTCGTGGCGCAAATTCTGCCGGGGCCTTGGCCCGATCTGCTGGATGACCAGCCCGGCCGCCAGCGAGCCGAGATCGCCGCACTGCTTCAGGCTGCGCCCTTGCGTGTAGCCGTAGAGGAAGCCGGCGGCATAGAGGTCGCCGGCGCCGGTGGTGTCGACCAATTCGCGGATTTTGGTCGCGTTGACGGTGACCGTCTCGTCGCCACGCACGATGACCGAGCCCTTTTCCGAGCGGGTGACGGCGGCGATCTTGCAATCCTTGCGGATCTGGGCCAGCGCCTCGTCGAAGGAGGCAGTCTGGTAGAGCGACTTGATCTCGTGGGTGTTGGCAAAGACGATGTCGACGGTGCCCGAGCGCATCAGGTCGAGGAACTCGTCGCGGTAGCGGTCGACGCAGAACGAATCCGACAGCGTCATCGACACTTCGCGGCCGGCGGCATGGGCGAGCTTCGCCGTCTGCCGGATCGCTTCCTTGGCGCGCGGCGGGTCCCACAGATAGCCCTCGAAATAGGTGACCGCCGCCCCCGAAGCCTTGTCTGCCTCGACATCCTCCGGTCCGAGCTCGATGCAGGCGCCGAGATAGGTGTTCATTGAGCGCTCGCCGTCGGGCGTGACGAAGATCATCGAGCGCGCCGTCGGCGGTTCGCCGTTGAGCGGCTTGGTGTCGAAGGCGACGCCCTGCGCGTGGATATCATGAGCGTAGATTTCGCCGAGCGCATCGTTCGAGACTTTGCCGAAGAAGGCGGCGCGTCCGCCGAAGCTGGCGACACCCGCCGCCGTGTTGCCGGCGCTGCCGCCGGAGGCTTCGATGGCCGGGCCCATGCGGCTGTAGAGCAGCTCGGCGCGCCTCGTGTCGATCAGGTTCATCGCGCCCTTGATGATGCCGTTCGTCTCCAGGAATGCCTCGTCGCACTGGGCGATGATGTCGACAATGGCATTACCGATACAAAGCACGTCATAGGTCGGCATCAATGAGTGTCTCCGCGAAAAACCACCGGCCTTCTGGCACGCCGGCCGCGGGCGGGTCTAGCGATTTGATGCGGCTTTGCCTAGGGTCGGGATCTATTAATCTGGTCGAACGGCAGATGCACCGCATCGCGCTGCGCCTGAGCCTTGCCCTGTCTCCGCCTGCCTCGGGGATATCAGCCATGGAATTGGAAACGCCGTGATCCCTAGCGCCGCCCGCGCCGCCGCCAGCCGGTTGTTCTCGCCCGAATTTCGCTCGGTGTTCGTGAAGACGCTGGGCCTGACCTTGCTGGCGCTCGCCGCGCTGTGGTTCGCCATCGAGGGCCTGTTCGAATGGCTGGCCTGGCCATGGATCGACGCATGGCTGCCCAGCCTGCCGTCCTGGGCCGGATGGCTGGGCGTCATCGTCGCCGGGATCGGCCTCGCGCTGGCTCTGGCGCTGCTGATCGCGCCGGTGACGGCGATCATCGCCGGCCTGTTCCTCGACGACGTCGCCGAAGTGGTCGAGCGCACCGACTATCCCAATGACCCGCCCGGCCGCGCCATGCCGGCACTGCGCTCGATGGTGCTGGCGATAAGATTCTTCGGCGTCGTCATCGTCGGCAACATCGTGGCCTTGCTGCTTCTGCTGGTGCCGGGCATCAACATCGCTGCCTTCTTCATCGTCAACGGCTATCTGCTGGGGCGCGAGTTCTTCGAGTTCGCCGCCATGCGTTTTCGCCCGGAGGCCGAGGCACGGGCGTTGCGCAAAAAACATGCCGTCACGGTGTTCCTCGCCGGGCTGGTTATCGCTGCCTTCCTCACTGTCCCGCTGCTCAACCTTCTGACGCCGCTCTTCGCCGCCGCCATGATGGTGCATTTGCACAAGGCGGTATCGGCGCGGGAAGCGGCTTAGAGAGCAATTCCAGGAAAGTGTGAAACGGTTTTCCGTCCGGAATTGCGCAAAAACAAAGAGATAGAGCGGTTCGGCGTTTTCGTGAAACGATCAACCGCTCTAGCGCGTGCTGATATTCGGGTGATGCCGGCTTGCGAATGGCGGTTTCCTGTGCTTCCGGTACGCACCCAAACGTTACGCTCCGTTCCGGTTCTCGGAACCCAAATTCTCAGCGCGGGCGGACCTGAATCTCAGCACACCCCCGGCGCTAGCGTAAAAGAAAACCGCGTCCCAGCTCGTCATCGGGTTCGACGATGAATTCGGTCCGGCCGCAGTAGTAGGCGCGGCCGCCGACGCGGGCGATAATGGCGTCATGCAGCCCGGCTTTCGCGGTCCTCGCCACGCTGCCGGAAAAGCGCGAGCCTGCAACACTCTCGAACACCCGCGTCTGGCCGGCGATTTCGCCCTTGGCATGCATTGCCGCCAGCCGCGCAGTGACGCCCGAGCCGGTCGGCGAACGGTCGACCTCGGCCTCGGCGAAGACGCAGATGTTTTTGGTCGGGGTATCGGAAAATGCGTCCCGTCCGTCGGTCAGGATGATGCCGTAGAGAAAGGCAAGGTCGGCATGGTCGGGATGCGACAGCGGAAACTCGGCCTTCAGTTTCCCGGTCAGCATTGTCGCCGCATCGACGAAATCGCGCACGCGGTTCCTGCCGAATTCCAGCCCGAACTGGCGGCAATCGGCGAGCGCATAGAAGGCGCCGCCATAAGCGATGTCGAAGCCGATCGAACCGAAGCCCGGCAGTTCGATCTCCTGGTCGCGGGCGAACAGAAAGGCCGGCACGCTTTCGAACGACACCGCGCCGGCCTTGCCGTCCTGCACCTCGACCGAGGCGACGACCAGCCCGCACGGCGCTTCGATATTGACTGTCGTCACCGGCTCCTGCCGCGCCACCAGCTTCTCGTCGACGGCGTAGCGGCCGAGCGCGACGATGGCGTGGCCGCACATCGTCGAATAGCCCTCATTGTGCATGAACAGCACGGCGAGGTCGGCGCCGGGCAGGTCGGGCTCCACCAGCAGCGCGCCATACATGTCGTAGTGGCCGCGCGGCTCGAACATCAGGATCTTCCTGAGATGATCGAGGTGGTCGCGCACATAGGCGCGCTTTTCCAGGATCGTGCCTGCAGGGATCTTGGGATAGCCGCCGGTGACGATCCGCAGCGGCTCGCCGCCGGTGTGCATGTCGACGACGGTGAGCGTCATGCGTTGGGTTCGGTAAACAACGCCTGCAGCTTGCCGAAAGGCATGGCGGTGCGGGTGAAGCCGAAGGTGCCGTCCTGCTGGATCTCGCGCGCCGCCGTCTCCAGCATGCCGAAGGCGAAATTGGTCAGCCAGGGCCCGAGCGAAATGCGCTTGACGCCTGCCAGGGAAAGATCGGCGATGGTGAAGCCGGGCCTCACCATGACGTTGACCGGCTTGGTCAGCGCCGAGCAGACGGTTCGCACCGTCTCGATGTCACTGATGCCCGGCGCGTAGAGCACGTCGGCGCCGGCCTTCTCGAAGGCCTGCAGCCGCTTGATCGTGTCGTCGATGTCGGGCTTGCCCCATAGAAAATTCTCAGCCCGCGCGGTGAAGACGAAATCGTGCTTCAGCGCCCGTGCCGCCTCCGCTGCGGCGGCGACGCGCTCGACGGCATGCGAAAAATCATAGATCGGCTTGTCGGGCTCGCCGGTGTGGTCCTCGATCGAGCAGCCGGCGAGGCCCGCGGCCTCGGCCGCGAAGATGGTTTCGGATGCACTTGTCGCGCTGTCGCCCTTGCCCTTTTCGAGATCGGCCGAGACCGGCAGGCCGGTCGCCGCCGCCACCTCGCGGCAGTGGTGGATCATCGCCTCGAAGGTCACCGCGCCGTCGGGCAGGCCGCGCGAAAAGGCAAAGCCGGCGCTGGTCGTCGCCAGCGCCTTGAAACCGAATGAAGCCAGCAGTTTCGTCGTGCCGACGTCCCAAGGGTTGGGCATGACGAAGATCGAGTTGTGCAGGTCGCGAAAGATTTTGCCCTTGTCCATGGATGCTCCCCAGAGTGCGAAGCGCATTTTATCCCGCCACTGCCCCCCGGGCAAACGAATGCGATTGGCTCAGAAGCGATTGGCGTTCTCTCCTGCCAATTTGTCCAGTGCGTCGGACCCCTTGACGTAGGCGGTCCCATTC
>NZ_RZSU01000083.1:0-29932 GCF_003997585.1 Mesorhizobium sp. M5C.F.Cr.IN.023.01.1.1
ACCTGAATCAATGAACAGGGACGGTCGAAGCGGCCGCTCATGATCGCGTGAAATACCTGCTCACGATCAAATGAAATGAGCGCTCACCATCGCGTGAAATGGCTGCTCACAATCAGCGAAATGCGCAGCTGGTCCAGATGGCCTGGCTGTGGGTGCGCCATCAGCCGGGCTCGGCACTCACCTTATGGTTCAAGGAGCGGGTGAAGCAGAACAACGGCCGGCTGAAAAAGACGATGATCGTGGCGCTCGCCCACAAGCTGCTCGTGGCGCTGTGGAAATACGTCAACGTCGGCGTTGTCATCGAGGAGGCAACCATGACGGTCGCCTGATGCGCTACATCCACCGAATTCTGCTATCTTCCAGGACCTGATCTGTCCTGGCGGATCCAGGTGGACGAACCGGCACGTAGCGTGGCTTCAAAATGCCGTTGTCTCAGAATGGTCTCGTCCCCTGAGCCCTTGTCCGCCGCAAGCGGGATGTTGGTGCCGCTGCTTCGAACAGCGACCGTATATGAGTTGGATCTGGTTCGGGGGAACGAGCCGCGTCAGGCAATCGGGCTCAGACCATGGATACGGCAAACCAACGGACCCAAAATGCGGAGCCTAAAAGCCTTGACACTCTTCATATAAGCTACGTGGACCTTGAAGCACGGGTTCGGCGCAATCATCCATTGCGTGCGATCCGGTCGATCGTGAACGAGGCGCTGTCGGCGCTGGAGCGGGACTTCGCGGCGCTGTATTCGCCGATCGGACGGCCATCGATCCCGCCGGAGAAGCTGCTCAGGGCAATGCTTTTGCAAGCGTTCTATTCGATCCGCTCGGAACGGCTGTTGATGGAGCGGCTGGAATACGACCTTCTGTTCCGCTGGTTCGTCGGCATCGGCATCGACGACGCGGCCTGGGACCATTCGGTGTTCTCCAAAAACCGTGACCGGCTGCTGGAAGGCGACATCGCGACGAAGTTCTTTGCTGCGGTGCTGGCGCAGCCCAAGGTGAAGAAGCTCCTTTCCACGGATCACTTCTCGGTCGACGGAACGCTGATCGAGGCCTGGGCGTCGATGAAGAGCGTCAAGCCGAAGGACGGTTCGGGCGAAGATGGCTCAGGCGAGCCGCCGGCTCAGGACGGCGGGCGGAACACGGAAGCGGACTTCCACGGCCAGAAACGGTCGAACGAAACGCATGCTTCGACCACCGATCCCGACGCCAGGCTCTATCGCAAGGGACAGGGCAAGGAGGCGAAGCTGTGCTTCATGGGGCATGGGCTGATGGAGAACCGCCACGGCCTGCTAGTCGATGCCTGCCTGACGCTGGCCGACGGACATGCCGAGCGAGTGGCCGCACTGCATATGATCGAACCCTGCGCCGACCGGCCGCAGGCGATCACGCTCGGCGCCGACAAGGCCTACGACGCGGAGGACTTCATCAACGAGTTGCGCTCAATGAAGGTGACGCCGCATGTAGCGCAGAATACCAGCGGCCGCCGCTCGGCGATCGATGGGCGCACGACGCGGCACGGCGGCTATGCCGTCAGCCAGCGCGTCAGAAAGCGCATCGAAGAGGCGTTCGGCTGGATCAAGACAGTCGCCGGGCAGGAGAAGACCAAGTTGCGCGGACGCGACCGCGTCGGGTGGGCCTTCATCTTCGCGGCTGCCGCCTACAATCTGGTGCGATTGCCGAAGCTGCTGGCGGTGCCGACATGATCGCGCCCGCGGGCTGCCAACTGATCGGCCGCTGGCGGATCATCGAAGCCGATCTGTGGGATCGCGGCTATCTGAACCTCGGTGGACCCGCAACCATCACCATCGGACCCGACAACAACGGCGAGATCGCCTTTGGCGCCCTGCGAGCCGGCCTCGATCTGAGCTACGGCCCGTCGATAGTTCACTTTACATGGGGCGGATGTGACGAGATGGACGAAGTCACAGGCGATGGCCATGCCGAATTGCTCGACGACGGCTCGATCGAGATCACGTTCGCCTACCACAACGGCGACGAGGCCATCCTCAAGGCAATACGGCAGACTTCTTCAACAGCTGCTAGGCTAGGTCTCTGGCTTCGGTCGGGTTTCTTCGGTGTAGGGCGGATTCATTGTGTAGCCGCGGCCGGCATAATCGAAGCCGCCTAGCATGGCTTCGCCCGTAACTCCTTTAGGAGGACATGCGTAGTAGGCGCGGATTTCCGTGATCCGGCCCTGCTCGTCGAACTCGAACCACTCGTCGCCGCGCAGATAGGTGCCAGCCTTGGTCTTCCAGTGGGTCCATTCCAGTACGGCGCGTCGGTTTTCCGGATCGAGAATCAGCGTCTCAATGGTCCATTGAGAGCCCATCTTCGCGACGGCCTCGATCCAGCCATCTGCGATGGCCTGCGTTCCGCGGAACGGACCCTGCGGCGCCCCGGCGGGAAAAAAATGCGTGGCTTCAGGAGCCATCGTGCTCTTCATCATGGCAGCGTCGGCGCGGTTACAGCCGTCGTAATAGCGGCGAATCGTGGCTTCCATGCTGGCTGCGGTCAAAGTAATGGTCATGGCGTTACTGTCGGTTCTCCAGTGAAGTTCAGTGTTACCGTGCCGAGATCCTCGATCTCGGCACGGGCCGTTTTGCACCCGGCTATTCGGTGCGATCGCGTCGCGGTGCCGGGCAGCAGTATCTGGCCCGCATTCAGTCCTACGCCGTGCCTACCGAGCGCGTTCGCCAGCCAGGCAATCCCCTCGGCCGGATGGCCAAGGATGGCGGAGGTACTGCCAGTCTCGACCGCCTCATCATCAAGGACCAGTGCCGTGTTAAGGTCCGCCAACCGCAACTCGGCAGGCCGCTTGCGAACCCGACCCAGCACGACTCGCGCGGACGAGCCGTTGTCGGCCACGGTATCCTGCAGCCTTATGTCCCAATCGCGGATGCGGCTATCGATCACCTCAAACGCGGGCACAATCCAGTCTGTTGCAGCCAACACCTCGTTGCGTGTCACGCCCAGACCTTTCAACGGCCGACCGAGAATGAAGGCCGGCTCTACCTCGATCTGCGGGTCAATCAGCCACGATAGATCGAGTACGTCCCCTTCTTTGACGAACATTGTATCGAACAGATGCCCATAGTCAGGCTCGTCCACTTTAAACTTGATCTGCATAACCCGCGCGGTGAGCCCGATCTTGTGGCCGCGGATCACTTCTCCTGCGGTTATGCGGGCCTCCGCGTTGAGGCGCTGGATTTCGTAGGCCTCGGCCACCGTCAGACCCGGCGCACCCTCGGTCAGTCGAGAAATCGGCTGCCGGGCGGCCTCGGCATCGCGCAGTCGCCGCGCCAGATCGACCAGATCGGGGCCCGAGCTCATGCTGCCGTCCCTTTACGCACGCTGGTTCCGGCCACCACCGCAGAGGCGCCGTCGGCAAGCATGCGCCCGTCGAAACTGACGCATTGCAGGCTGAAACCCAAATCTGACCATGCGGCGCTTGCTTCGGGTCTGTCGATATAGACGCCGCGGATGAGGCTTTCGGGCAATGAGCCTGCAAGCCGTGCCGCATGGCCGATCAGGGCATCGTCCTCGACCCCGATCCCCAGTGAACCGGAAAGGTCATGGGTGCCGATAAAGATGCCATCGATGCCAACGACGCCGGCAATCTCCGCGATAGCATCCAGCCCTTTGCGGCCCTCGATTTGCACGATCACCACGGTTCGCTCGCCGATCGCCGTCTTCGACTGCGCCAGCCCGTCATGGCGGGTGAGCGGGCTGAAGCTACGGGCGCCCAGCGGCGGAAAGCGTGTCTCGGCCACGACGGCGCGGACGCGTTCGGCAGTCTCTACGTGCGGTACGAGGATACCATTGGCTCCCGCCTCCAGCGCCTTGCCGATAAGTCCGACATCCTCGCCCCAGACACGGACAAATGCAGCCACTCCCAGCATTTGCGCCGCGAGCACCAGCGGTTCCAAGCGGTCGAAGCCAAGCGTGGAATGCTCCATGTCGATGACCACGAAGTCGAACCCGGCGAGCGCTACGGCTCGAATGGTGGCGATGGTGGGGACCTCGATGATGAATGTGCCGACCGCCAATCCGGTCCGGCTACGCTCGATAAGCTGCGGCCCCAGATCGGCGACCGCCTTTAGAGAGACTCTCGCGCTTGCAGTCGTCATTATAGCACAAACTTCATCTAATGAACTTCGATATCATAGAATGAACTTTATACCGGCCCTGTCTTTTGCGTCAAGCGGGAATCGCAAATGGGGTGACATGTCATTTCGGCGCTGTTGCCACCGTGCGGTCGAACCGGGTAGAGGGTGTTGTTTCTGGAGCACACGACATGGGCGTTCCGCCGGTCAGGGCATTGTCACGCGGGCTTTCCGTGATCGAGATGATGGCGCGCGCCTCGGTTTCGCTCGGGCCGAGCGTGATCGCGGAGGCCACCGGGCTCGATCGGGCAACGACGTCGCGTCTGCTGCAAACGCTGATTGATGATGGATATGTGCGCAGGACGAGCCACGGGAACTACTCGCTCACCTCTAAGCTGCTTGAGCTGTCCTCATCCAGTGGTATCGCCCTAGGGCTGCGAGAAATTGCTCGGCCGTTCATGCGCGAGCTGCGCGACATGAATGACGAGACCGTCCACCTCGGAATCCTGGAGAGCGATCGTATTGTTTACATCGAAAAGCTGGAGCCAACGCACCAGCGCGTCGCCCTGATCACCTCAGTCGGACAGACCATGCCGGTACATTCGACCGCACTCGGGAAGGCTATCTTGGCCGAGATGACCCCTGCCGTCATGAACGCGGTTCTCGACCGAATCAGATTTGATCCTAGGACCAAATCGACCATCTTGACGCGCGAAGCGTTCCTTGTCGAACTCGAGAAAACACGAGCGCGCGGCTACGCGGTGGATCACGGCGAGAATCTACCTGACGCGTCGTGCGTGGCTGCGCCCATACACAACAAATCGGGCGATGTCGTCGCAGCGCTAAGCATATCCTCGCCTACGTTCAGGATAGCCGACAGCTTTGAAGAGATCGGTCCGGTTGTCCGATCGGTCGCCGATAGAATCAGTTCGGCACTGGCCGCCGTCTAGAGCAGCTCACAACTTAACACACTCGATGGGATGAGGCCTTAGGCGAGCGCGAAGACGTGAGAGACGGTGGCACTGCTCGCAGCTCCAGGGAAACAGTTCATGGAGTCGGCTGATGATGTGATCGTTGATGCGGGAGAGCATGTCGGCAAAATAGCCTGCGGGTTGAGGCCGGACAATTAGCCGCCTCGATGACGGTCATCGCATCGGTGATGATTTCACCTCGGCATTGGAACTGGCGAACGGAAAATTCTTTCATCTCCTTACAACCGCTTAGAGTCCGTTTGGAAAATCGAGGGGGGTGGGGTTTTGCGGTGAAGCGATTTGTGATTCAAGCTCTGGATGTGGACCGAGCAGAGCCGCGGGCGAATGGCCCAGATCGCCAAGAAAACCAAGCGCTACCCATCCGATTTGACGGACGAGGAATGGGAGCAGATCGCTCCGCTAATGCCCAAGCCTGGGCGTCGCGGCCGTCCGCGCGAGGTTGAATTCCGGGAGGTGATCAACGCCGTGCGCTACCGACGGGCGGCTCTTGATGGTCAACCTCACCACCGCCGACATCTCCGACAGTGCCGGGGCTCAGGCGGTCCTGGACGGCATCCGCAAGCGTTGGCCCTGGGTGAAGCATCTGTTCGCCGACAGCGCCTATGACCGGCTGAAGCTCATGGACAAAGCCGCCTATCTCGACTTCGTCGTCGAGATCATCCGTCGATCCGACGACCAGAAAGGATTCCAGGTCCTGCCCCGCCGCTGGGTGGTCGAGCGCACATTCGGATGGATGACGCGATGGCGACGCCTCGTGCGCGATTATGAACAGCGCATCGACGTCTCTCACGCCATGATCCTAGTCGCCATGGGTGGAAACCTCATCCGACGAAATGCACATCCCTGATTTTCAAAACGGACTCTTATGCGTTGGTGCCATCGAAGCCGGCACGAAGGGCGCATCCCGCAACGCCCAAGCTGCACCTTTGCGTGCTTGCCGACGCCCAGGTGAAGAGCTGTTGGGGCCTTTATCCGTGCCGGCGCGCAACCCGGACATGACGGCGTCGGGCTCCAGCATGTCGCGATTATCCGCGCCTTGTTTTCCAGCGACCACTGCCGCCGACCGACAGGTCCATTGATCACTTTGAAAACGTCCGGCTGTCGCTCAGGTCAAATGTATGGTCAAGTCCAGACACAAGAGGGGTTGCCGGCGATCTACATCGATGCACGCCATGCCAAGCAGCACTCGACATTGCCGCGAACAAGACCGACGCGAACAAGACCGACGCGAACGACGCTGACGGTTTAGCGCATTTTGTGGAGGTAGGCTTCTTCCGCGAGGTGCAGGTGAAAGGCTTCGACAGTATGTTGACCCGCACGCTCGTGGCAGCACGCTCTGCTGGTCCGGATCACCGTCGAGCTTTCCAACCAGATCCGAGGGATCATGGAACGTCGGCTTGCTCGTTCCCGCCGGTAAGGAACTACATTCGAAAAGAATGTCCGGAGCCTTCTTATCGGTCAGAGCGAGCTTGCTCCTGTCGTGCTACCGATGTTGGAAGCCTGGCGCAGCATTCGCATCCGTGCCGCCGAGCTTGGGCGCCAGCTTGTCGCAGATGCACGTCATAGCCAAGCATGCCGCATACTCAGGTCAATCCCCGGCATCGGCGCCATCATCGCCTCTTTCGCCACTATCATTGAAGATCCGGGCAACTTCAAGAAGTCCCGCTCTGTTGCCGCTTTGATCAACCTGACAACTCGCCGCTACCAATCGGGAGAAGTCAATTATGACGGCCATATATCCCGACGCGGTGATCGACATTTGCGGGGACTTCTCAATGAGTCTGCGGCGGTCATCCTGACACGCAGTTCGATGACAGCAGCCTGCGCATGTGGGGCCTCAAGCTCCGGGAGAGGATTGGCTTCAAACGAGCTGCCGTGGCTGTGGCGCGCAAACTGGCGGTGATATTGCATTCGATGCTCAAGACCGGTGAAATTCTTTGATCGGAATGCAGGCGCCACAGCATGCACAGCATGAAATCTTGCGAATAGCGTTTCCGCTGATGGGATTGCACCGCTGTCTCAGCAAAGTGCGTCGTCCACATTGAAGGCTCGTCCGCGAAGCTCCATCATGCGGCGACTGATGTCGACCGCGAAGACAACCATGCACCCGGCAGCGTCGTCTCGACTCAATTACATACTTGACGTCCCAGCGGCGACAAGACAACTCCATCAATCGAAAACGCCTTCTCAAATTTAAGGCTCTTATGCGCGCCAAA
Source organism: Mesorhizobium sp. M5C.F.Cr.IN.023.01.1.1 (assembly GCF_003997585.1). Classification (NCBI taxonomy): domain Bacteria; kingdom Pseudomonadati; phylum Pseudomonadota; class Alphaproteobacteria; order Hyphomicrobiales; family Phyllobacteriaceae; genus Mesorhizobium; species Mesorhizobium sp. M5C.F.Cr.IN.023.01.1.1. The sequence goes on from NZ_RZSU01000083.1 coordinate 7,308, forward strand.
GCCGAGAGGACAATCACGCCCTGTGGAACGCCATCGGATCGCTCGTCGACCTCTTCACCCCAGCCGAATGCCAGAACTACTTCAAGGCCGCGGGGCTATGACCCGGACTAACCGGACCTGCTCTAGGCGCGGGTCCTTTCTCCAATGCCCGTCCGCCTGGACACAAAGGGCACGCGGCGTCGAGACACATAGTGCTCACAGAAGGTCCATCCGCCGCAGATAGCCGTACTGAGCTGGATTCAGCTCAAGCTGAGGAGGATCCCTCAAATTGAGCTCTTCAAGCGAGCGAGATGGCATAACACAAAGCAGTCACAAAATCTTAGCTAAACCTTAATTTGCAATATGCGGCTATCCTCGCCAACAATGCCAATATAGCTTTACCCTCGAATTTGCGCTTGAACCCCAGTAATCATCGAATGAAGCAGCATCGCATTACAATCGGATCGCTGGTCGTAAGCAACGATCTTCCCTTGACACTCATCGCCGGCCCGTGCGCGATCGAAAGCCGCAACCATGCGATTGAGATCTGCCACGCCCTGTCAGAGATCACAGGCCATCTCGGCCTAGGTTTCATCTATAAGAGTTCGTTCGACAAAGCAAACCGAACGAGCCTGTCTAGTGGGCGCGGTGTCGGGATGCGAGAGGGTCTCGCCATATTGGCGGATGTTCGAGAGACCGTCGGCTGTCCGGTGCTCACCGATGTCCATGCTCCTGAGCAGTGCCGAGAGGCGGCGAAGGCCGTGGATGTCCTGCAAATCCCCGCCCTTCTCTGTCGTCAGACCGATTTGTTGATCGCAGCAGCCCGAACCGGGCGCCCGGTGAATATCAAGAAGGGGCAGTTCCTCGCCCCTTGGGATATGGAGCACGTTGCCGACAAGCTGGTGCAATCGGGCAACCGGGATGTGTTGTTGTGCGAGCGGGGGGCGAGCTTCGGCTACAATACGCTTGTATCTGACATGCGGGCACTCCCGATCCTCGCTAAGACCGGGTTTCCAGTAGTGTTCGATGCAACTCACTCGGTGCAACAGCCCGGCGGCCGAGGTAGCACCTCAGGTGGGCAACGCGACTTCGTCGAGATCTTGGCGCGGGCGGCCGTCGCGGTCGGCGTTGCGGGCATCTTTATTGAGACCCATCACGATCCCGATAAGGCGCCGAGCGATGGCCCTAACATGGTGCCTCTGCAGTTGATGCCCCGACTTCTTGAAACGTTGCTCGCATTCGACCATTTGGCGAAGAATGTACCCGCTCAGGGGAAATACTCATCACCTAAGTCGGGACAACGACCAGAAAAGGGCGAAGGCTCTCCGGCCCGGTGAGGCGAATTCGCAGCCTCCTTCCGGTAGGGCCGGGTTGGGGAATCCGTGGAGCGCGACGTAGACCGGGCCCGCAAACATGGATGTCTTGGAAGATGCTTTTTGGAGAGGTGTTCGATGACAATAGTTCTGCCTGAGTTCGAGGAAGCGCCCGAGAGATCGCGGGGGCGAAACGTTCGCGCTGGCTTCCAACGCGCAATAGGCCTCCAGGAAGGCGATCTGGTCGAGCAATTGCACCAGGACAAGCTTTACAACAGGGCAATGCAGCTGGCGCGAAAGCGGACGGTCGTGGCCGAGCAGAACCGGATGAATCTCTATCTGATCTTGCGTTTCGGCTTCGATGGCCTAGCGCCCGGCCATATCGTCGAGTTCGGCGCCTATCGCGGGGGCAACGCGCTTTTCATGGCGGCAGTCTGCCAGGAACTCCATCCCGGCATGAACGTTTACGCTTTCGATACTTTCGACGGGATGCCTGCTACAGACCCGCAGCGCGACGGGCACCGGGCGGGCGATTTCAAAGATGCGGGCTACGAAGAGCTGCTCGAGGTAATCGAGAAGGAGAAAATTGATAATCTCCATTTGGTCCGGGGGCTTTTCGAGGACACGGCCGACGAAGCGATGAAAAATGTCGGCTCGGTCCGGCTCAACCATGTCGATTGCGATATCTACAGCGCCGTGAAGTATAGCTACGACGTGTCCCGAAAATACATGGTCGATGGCGGTTATTGGGTATTCGACGACTGCCTTTGTTCGGACTGCCTAGGAGCCATGGAGGCAGTGGAGGAAACGACGATCCGGCGAGACGGCCGCTTCGCGGAGCAGGTTTTCCCGCATCTTGTCTATCGGAACTGGCCATCGAGTTGGACCTAACCGTGACGAGCGGGGAAGGCATTTCCATGACCGTCTGCTTTCCGGACGCGGCAAGTCTTCGGAATTTGGCGCTAAGGCGAACCTGCGCCTTCCAAGCAATGGCTTTGATGCTCCGAAGCTCGGCATTCCGGTCTATCAAGCTTCGCCCCTCATGGGTGGACCGTTGCAACCGGCTGGACGGCGTTTTGAAGGAAGCCGTCTCAGGCTGGGTGCTGGGTCCTTTGGCCCATGCGCTTCAGGCGTTGCGAGGTGCGAAGTTGACGGCTGCCGTCACCCTCGTTGCGGAGATCGGCGATTTGCTTCGGTTCGACAGCCCAAAACAACTGATGGCATGGCTTGGCCTGGTGCTGGCCGAGCATTCCAGCGGCAAGAGGATCAAGCGCGGCGAGATCACCCGAACCGGGAATGCGGCGGCCCCGGACGATGCTGAGTGAATCGGCATGGCATTACCGCTTCCCTGCACCAGATCGTGAATGCGCCGCTTGTATCCCTCGAAGACGAGTTGCTGGTGCGGAAAGGCAAACTTCTGTTCCGACAGCCATCCGCAATGAGCCTTGCCCCAGATCGCTTTCCCGTTGAACCGTCGACCGTGCCGCAAAAGGAAACTCTTCAAAGCCGACTTAGCCGCCGAAAGATTGTCTTTCGCCCTGCCGTCTAGCGCGAACGACATCGCGGATCGCTTCATGGGCTTCGTCCGGAACCCATACCGCGACCAGCTCGCCGGCGCGCAACAGGCAGGCCAGTGTCTGGGCATCTCTTCGATCGGTCTTTACCCGGTCTCCCGGACGGCGCGGCATTGAACATGGCTATATCACCATGCAGTCCACGCCGAACTTGGCGAGGGATCTGTAGATGACGAACCCGCAAGGCCCGGCTTCATAACAGACGCGCAGCTCGGAACCGTCCTGCCCGATCTTTTTCAACGCTGCATGCAAAGCTTCCGGTCGATTGGGAATTGTGCCGAAATAGCGAACTTCCCTGTCCATGCCATTATCGGCAACCGCTATCGCAATCGAATCGATGAACATCGAGGCCAATGAACTTCTTTCCTGTTGATATGAGAGCTTCCTTTCCGAACTCGGCACAAGTGATCGTAATCGGGTCACTTGAGCGCGCGCTCGCGAGCGGCTTCGTCACCGTCGAGCTACACCTGTATGGGGCGATGATTGTCAAAGTTGCTCTGGTTCGGTTTCTCATCTCCTCGTGCCGACCTCGCTCGAATGGGGCCGCCGCGCACAGTGACGGTCAAGGGTGGGTGCAGGCCCATCGCCAAGCGACTTGTCCTTGACGGTCGCGAGCACGGGCGGCCGGCTCTGCCGGGTCGGGTGAATTTTTCCTGCGGGGTCAAAAAGCCGACGATGGATTCCGAGGCGAGCTCGCCTTGAGCCAGGCGCGGATGTCGCGCGGCAGACTTGTATTCGGTAGATCCCGAATGGATCTGAACCATGATTCAGCATGCGCATCGGTGGCGAATCTCCGGGGCGGCGGGCCCATTCTACTCCGAGGGTCCGAAGGACCATGTACGCTTCGGGTTGCGACCACCTCGGATCGTCATCGGCAGGCCTGCTAGAGGCCCCGCCAATTAGGTGTGCGTTGTTCTCCTCTGCCCACGTGCCTCGCATCACGCCGCACGCACTATGACGCCCTGCGGCACCTCGCCCGTGGTGACGAAACGCCAAAGCACAATCAGCAGCTTGCGCGCCAGCGCCACAATCATCGTCTTGCGCGTGGTCTTGCGGCCGTCGCCCGTGCGTGCTTGGAACCCATTGGACGAGACTGCTGGTCGTTTTGGAAGTGGAGAGAAACTGCCACGCCAGCTGAATCATGCCGCGCCGCACGCGGACATTGCCGACGCGCGCCAGCCCCTTCCCACCGCGCGGCAATCGCGCAGCTTGCGCGACAGGATCTCGTGGACCAGCATGTCGGCGGTCTCGACGCCGATGCCAATGATGCGCGCGAGCAAGCGAACCCATTGCGTGCGGGCCGTTCGCCGCAACCGGAGCCGCAGTGAGCCGGCGCAGGCGTTCCTATTCGATGGTGGGATATGGTCGGGCACGAGCTGCAGCTGCTCAAGGAAGGCGTGGATTTCGGCGCGGTGTTGTCCGGCAATGGCGTTCCCTCGGCCGTGCGGAATGCTCCCGAGCCTGTCCGCCGCCTGACGCAGGCTCAGCCGGAAGTTGCGGATGCCAAAGCGGGCGAGCACCGCTTTGACGCGGTTGATGAGCCGCGTCTGCTCTGTGACCAAAGTCTCACGCTCGCGGCTTGGCCGCGCGCGTCCTCCTCGGCAAGCGTCGGGATCGCCGCCATGCTGCAGTGACGCTTCTCGCCGCGCAGCCAGCCGAGAAAGGCGCGCATCAAAAGTTTGGTGTCGAGGCGATCGGTCTTGGCGCGCCGATGCTCGCGCGACACCGCAACGCTGTGGCGGGGTGGATGGCATAGACCTCGATGCCGTGCGCCCGCAGCCAGCGCGCCAGCCAGAAGCCGTCGCCGGCCGCCTCATAAGCGACGGCGATCCGCTTGATCGTCTGCCCGGCCTGGCCGGCTTCGGCGCGCCAGCGCTGTAGCAGTTTGAACCGCGCTGGCGCGTCGGCATCGATTTTCTTGAGGGGCTGGCGCTTGAGGCCTGGAACAAGCGCGGCAATCAGCCACTTCGCCTTGCTTATTCGATGCCGGCGACGATCCTGTTCTCCTTTTCAAGAGCGGTAAGGGACCGGCTCGCGTCAAAAGATTGCGACATGGGACGCGCCTCCTTCTGATGGTGTTTTCGACGGTGCCGAAGGATGCCACAACCTCGCCGCTCGCCCCATAGCATCTACTCGGCGGGACACGACCTGTTCGACCATGTGGGAAGTGCGACATAGCGGGTTAGTGTCATCGTATTGCTTTACAGAAATTTTCCTTTGGCACGGTACATGCACGTCTTATCCGAAAAATGCTTCTGCTTCACGCACTGCGGAGGAATCGTCCCATGATCACGCGCACCAACGATGCCGTCATTCTGCTTTCCGTTGTCCTGGTCCGAGACGCACACCAGCGCGCCGGCAGTCTGCCCCGTGCGGGAACGCCCGCATCATGCCGTTAATTTTGAAAACCGCGCGGTTAGGCTTGCGTCCCTTGGCCGTAAGGGACCTCTTGCGGCTTCACGCATTGAATAATGATCCTTTCGTGGTGAACGCTATCTATGACGCAAAAGCTCCGTCTTGGGCGGACACACATGCCCGGCTCAAGGAGACCCTTGCCGATTGGGAGATGTATGGTTTTGGTCTCTTTGCAGTGTTCGCGCGCGACGGAAACAGCGTGGAAGGCAGCTTCGTTGGACAACGCGGCCTGCGTTTGCTGCCAGGCAGCGACGATCTGGAACTCAGCGCCTGCTTTAGCCAGGCCGCATCCGGCAAGGAATATGCCGCGGAGGCGGGATGCGCGGTCCTTGATTTTGCCTTTAGGGCCTTGGGGGTGCCGCGGGTCCTGTGCTTTGTCCGGCCTGAAAATCAGCGTTCCCTGCGTTCCGTCCGGAAGATGGGATTCCGGCAGATCGATGATCGATGGTTTGGCGACCGGCTGTGGCGCGGCTTCGAGGTAAGACCGCTAGACCTCAACCGAGCCATCGCCGCAAATCCCGGCTTCGCCCCTATACCCCACCTATCTCAAGGGATCGGCGATGACCTAGAATGGCATTCTCCCTGACCGGCCGTTCAATGTGAGGTTAATCATTTATAGCTGCGCAACAAAGCCCGATCGCGTTGCCCGGGCCAACTTCGGAAGGCAATGAATCGACGACCATGCGCCTAAATCGCAGAATCGAGGCATGCTTTGCGATGCCTCAGATGCACGGCGACGTATCGCGAGCTTCATCGATATCGGGCGAATCGAGAAACTTCTGTGGTTGCCGCCAGTGATGCAAGAGGCTTCCGACTACGTGTGCAGCTGATCGAGTGCGGTCTTCTGTAAGGCCTTTGAACGCGGCATTTTCAGAGGCCGCTAGCCGGTATGGTGATCTGCGGATTAGGTCCAAATCTGACTCTCGAGCTTCATTGCTCATGTTTCTCAACTGGTTTTCTTAATCCAGATCCGTTCGATCATTTGCCCATTCGGGTCGTCGCCTTCTCACACCCCCTTTATCCGACGTCAGCAGATTCTGCGGCATGTCGATCACGCCGTCATAGCCTGTGCCGGACCTCGGTAATCCTCATTTTTCGTTAGCACGGCCCAGCTCACCCGTGCCATCTTTTTGGCCAAAGCGATCGCCACAAGCATCCTCGGCTTCCGCGCTGCCAAGCGCGCCAGCCATGAACCTTCCGGAATTAATTTGCGGCCCAGCCAGTTCAGACGCGACATCGCGCCGATAATCAGCAGCCTTCGGATATCGGGCTGCCCAGCGTTGGAAATGCGCCCGAGCCGTTCTTTGCCACCTGAGGAGAATTGACGTGGAACAAGGCCGAGCCAAGCGGCGAAGTCCCGCCCGCGTCGGAATTCCTCATAGGTGGGGCAAAGGCTTCGACTGCCAGGGCGGTCAGTGGGCCGATCCCGGGAATTGTCTGCAAACGCCGCGCCGTGTCAGCTTCAGCCGCTAGTACCTTGATCTTCACAGTCCGCGCATCAATGCGTACCGTCTTCTCGCCAATCTGTTCCAATAGATCGCGGCATTCCTCGCGCATCAAATCAGCCAAGTCGCTGTTTGGTGCGTCCAGAATCTCCTTGATCCGCTTGATCTGGTGAATTCCTTGTGGAACGACGAAGCCGTATTCGTAAAGGCACGCTCTAAGTGCGTTGACCAGTTCGGTGCGTTGGTGGACGAGCCGTTCTCGGGCGAAACAAACTTGCCAAACCTTGTTGTTCTGCGGACTTCGTATCGACGAAGCGCATTTCCGGCCGCTGGGCCGCGATTGCGATGGCCTCGGCGTCTGCTGCATCATTGTTCTCTGGTAGCCGCCCTTGATGCAAGAAGCCTTCCAACCTGATGTGCGGTGATCGAGTGCGTTCTTCTCTCAGGCCTTTTGTTGCAACCTTTCAAGAAGCCGCGGGCCGGTATGGTGATCTGCGGATCGGGTCCAAATCTTCTGCAAGAGCTTTCAAGCTCGGGAACGGTGTCTGGTTTTCCTGATCCAGATCTTATCGATCATTGTGCCATTCAGGTCATCGACTTCCTACACCTCCTTCACCGGCGCCAGTTTGTGTGGTGATGCATATACGTCATGCAGCCACAACTCGCGCCGGAACAGCGAGCAGGCCAGACTCTCCAGCTCCAATGACGAAAGCGGCCACGAACTTCGCCCTCCAACTGAGCTCTCAGCGTTAACATTAGACTCCCTGGCTTTTTGCCCAATCAAGGCTGTGACCTAGGAGCCACGCGGCCGCGGCAGGCGGTGATCGATCCCTTCACGCCCTACCTTCGCCCGTGTCATGCGATATACTGGCCTCACCGGCAGCCGGTTGAAAGAACTCAGCTATTACGGCGGCTACGCGGCCGATTTCCTGCGCGAGGTCCGGCCCTGAAGCGGCGGAGCGCGGTATTAGATCCACTTCGCGTTGTCCCCCTTTGGCAACGGTATCTTCCGAAAATCACTTGGCCGCTTGACATGCAGCGCAAAACACATTTCACTGGAACACGGTTCCAACGGTTTATCCGTTCCAGTTGATACGGTATTCTCATAAAGCCCACCCTTGATCCCGATTAGTCGCAGCCTTTAGAGGCCAAATAATTCGGAGCGGATGCGGAACCTTAAAATGGAACGTCAGGGAGGACAGAATGAACAAGTGGATAATCAGTCGTCGTGCGGCGGTGAAGTCGCTGGCTGTAGGGTTGGCTGCCCCTTGGGTTACACCTTCAAAGGCGTTCGCCGCGTCGTCGTGCGACGACCACATCGTGCGCCTCGGCGCGGTCCTCTCGCCCGATACGGCAAATCCATTCGCCACCTGGCAATCGTGGTGGCCGCTGTTCATAATCTATGACTGGCTGGTCGGCCCGGACGCCTTGCGCCACCCCGAACGGAAGGCATCGTTTGCCAGGGAGTGGTCCGTTGCCGATGACAACCTTACGTGGACCTTCAAGATCCGGCCGCGCATGAAGTGGTCGGACGGCCAGCCCGCCACGGCCAAAGACGCCGCCTTCACCTACAACTATGTGCGCAGCTCGATGGGCACGCCGAACGAACTCAACATCGGCTGGAACAACACTGATGGATTTGAACAGTTCGAGTCAATTACGGCCCTCGACGACGAGACCTTGCAGATCGTGACCAAATCCCCCACGCGCCTGCCAGTCTACAAGAACGTGCTGATTGTTCCCGAGCACATCTGGAAGGACATCAGCTACGCCGATGCGCGCGGCACCTTCCGGAACGATCCCCCGGTGGTGGGTACGGGCCCCATGATCCTTTCGGAGCTTAAGCAGGGCCAGTTTTGCCGGCTCACGCCGAACCCGTACTTCCGCGGCGACGGGCAGCCGGCAACGGCCGGCATCATCATTCAATTGTTCGCTACGGCCGATCCGATAGCGCAGGGTCTGAAGAGCGGCGGCCTCGACTATGGGATGAACTTGACGGCGGCACAGTGGGAAGATCTCTCAAAGGATCGCGATATCAAGATTGGTCAATCGCGCGTCGAGCAGCGGGATTACTTGGCCTTCAACACCACGTCCGGGGAAGGGGCTGGTAGCACCAAGGCTCTGCAGGATCCGGCGTTTCGCGATGCGATCGGATATGCGATCGACCAGAAAGCCATCGTCGATCGAGCCTACCGCGGTCACGCCGAACCGGGCGTCGGGCTGGCCATGCCGATCGCGGCCGATTACTACTCTGACCTAGGCGACATCAGGCGCCGCTTCGATCTGGCCGAGGCGGGGCGCCGGCTCGATGCCGCTGGCTATCGGGACACGAACGGCGACGGGGTCCGGGTGGACAAGGAGGGAAAGGGCTTCCAGCTTGAACTGATTACCGGAGCACACTCAGGTAATTTGGAGATTCCGACCGCGGCCGTGCAGCTTATCACTGGCTGGTTGGGAAAAATTGGCATCCGCGTATCGGTTACCCAGCTGGACGCCGGCGCGCTCGAAGCCCGCACAGCGGCGCCGGCTGATGGCGGCGGAGGCTGGGATCTGATCGTTGGTAACACCTGGCTGACTACCGCGCCTCGCGACATCCTCTCCTTAGGCAGCAGCAAGCTCATCGGATCCACGAACGCATCGTACTGGACCAATGACAAGTTCGATGCGCTCCTGTCGGAGGTTGACGTCACTGTCGACCTCAAGAAAAGCCAGGAGCTTGTCGATCAGGCGGTGCGCCTCATTTACACAGAGGCACCTTATATCATCCTCAGTTACCCAACTCTGCTCGAGGCTCATCGTACGGATTGCTTCGAGGGTTGGGGCGAGCAAGACATGGTCTCGCAGGGTAGCTACTTTCCGTTCGATCGCCTGCGTCCGCTCTAAAATGGCTAGCTACGCAAGAGAAGCCAGATGAGTAGACACATGGGGCGCATCCTACTGAGGGCGGTCGTGACGCTTCTGATGGTGGCGGCCCTTAACTTCATCCTGTTCAGAGTGATACCGGGCGACCCCGCCAGGCTGCTGCTGGGCGGTGCGCGACATGCCGTGACGGCTAAGCAGATCGAGGAGCAGCGCCAGAACTGGGGCCTCGATCGGCCGCTATTCCCAGACCAGGTGGTTGGCTACTTGTCGACAACTCTACGTGGCGATTTCGGCTACAGCTTCAAGTTCAGGGGCAGGCATGTCGCTGACCTGATTTTGGAGCGCTTGCCGGCCACCGTTGCCCTGGTCGGTCTAGCCCAATTCATCGCCATCGTATGCGGGGTTATGCTTGGCCTATATGCGGGTTGGCGCAGGGGAGGAGCTGTCGACCATATCGTCACGGGAGCCTCTCTGGCGCTCTATTCTACGCCGTCTTTCTGGCTCGGCATGCTTCTGGTGGTGGTCTTCAGTACGGCGTTGGGCTGGCTTCCGGGCTATGGTGCATATTCACCTGGCGCTATCAGCGGTTCCCTTGATTGGTTCCTCGACTACCTGCGGCATCTCACGCTTCCGGTCACCGCGGTGGCGCTTGGGCTAATCGGTCAATACGTTGTAGTCGCACGTGCCGCAATGAGTGACGCAGTCACCGAGGATTACATGGTAACCGCACGGGCCAAAGGGCTGACCAACGGTCAAATGCTGATGCGTCATGCGTTTCGGAATGCAATGCTGCCGGTCGTGACCTTGATTGCCCTTAATCTTGGCTACGTGGTTGCCGGTGCCATTACCGTCGAAGCCGTATTCGCCTGGCCGGGCATCGGAGGGCTAACAGTGGAAGCGCTCAACGGACGGGACTATCCTGTCCTTCAGGGGATATTCTTGTTGCTTGGTGCCTCGATTGTTCTCGCAAACCTCGTAGCCGATCTCGCTTACGGCCTTCTTGATCCGAGGGTCTGGCAATGAGTGAAAGGATTATTCAGTATTCCCCGCGTGGCCGGGCGCGAGCGATCAAGGGCTTTCTACGCAAGTTTCTTGGCTATGGTGGGGCTCAGCTCGGCCTGTCGTGTCTCGTGTTCTTCCTTGTGCTGGCTGCGGTGCCCAATATCCTCGTGGGCCCACTTGAGACGGTAGCCACCGCAACGGGTGACTTCCTCGCTCCGCCTCAAAGCCAGCATCTTCTGGGGACGGACGAAGTCGGGCGCGACGTGCTCAATCTGGTCGTCCATGGTGCCCGGATTTCGCTTGTGATTGCGCTATTGGCGACTGTGATCAGCCTCGTCGTCGGGACTACGATCGGTATGACGGCTGGCTACTATGCTGGCAGGGTTGACGTCTGGCTGATGCGCTTGACGGACTTCTTTTTCGTCATGCCGTCCTTCGTGCTGGCGCTGGTCATCACACCCGTAGTTCTCGAGGTGATGGGGAGGGGCAGAGAGATCCTCGGCTTCCGTCCTTCTCTTTTCGTTATCCTTGTCGTTATCGGCATGACAAGCTGGGCGTTCGTTGCACGCATCGTCCGCAGTCAGACACTGTCGCTTAAGGAGCGAACATTCATTGATCGCGCACGCGTTGTGGGCAGCAGCAGTTTCAGCATCATGGTGCGGCACATCCTGCCCAATCTCGTGCCGCAAATAGCAGCGAATGGTGCGCTGGTCGTCGCCGGCGCAATCTATGTCGAGACGTCTCTCTCGTTCCTCGGGCTTGGCGATCCGTTGCAGCCTTCATGGGGCACTTTGCTGGCGCTGGCCCAGCGCGCCGGTGCGGCGAGCGCTGGAGCCTGGTGGTATCTCGGTGCCCCCGGAGTGTGCGTCCTCACGGTTTCCCTTAGCTTCGTCCTGATTGGCAATGCCCTCGACGATACGTTCAATCCACGGCGGAGGGTGATTCCATGACAAACTCCTCCCAGGAAAAACCTCCGCTTCTGGAAGTTAACTGCCTCTCTGTTGATTATGGGCTCAAGGGCGTTTCATTGCGAGCGATCGACGGCGTAACCTTCGCGCTCCGGGCCGGAGAGGCTGTAGGCCTCGTCGGAGAATCTGGCAGCGGGAAGACCACGACTACTATGGCGATTGCGGGTCTGCTATCACCCAACGCGCGGGTAAGCGAGGGCGAGGTACGCTATCGCGGAAAGCGACTGCCGATCGATGACGATGCGGCGATGCGGCCACATCGCTGGAGCGAAACATCCGTTGTCTTCCAGGGTGCGATGAATGCACTTAATCCTGTTCACCGCATCATCAAGCAGATCGCCGAGCCGTGCATGTTGAAGCTCGGCATGTCGCGTAGCGAGGCGACCGCGCGGGCAAGAGAGCTCCTCGAAATCGTCGGCATTCCGGCGGATCGCGGCGCCGCCTATCCTCACGAATTGTCTGGCGGAATGCGTCAAAGGGTGATGATTGCCATGGCGCTGGCATGTCGCCCCTCGATCATCATCGGCGATGAGCCGACCACGGCGCTGGATGTCATTACCCAGGCTCAGATCCTCAAACTGCTGGGTGAGTTGCGTTTGCAGCTCAACCTTGCCCTGATTTTGATCACCCACGATCTTTCTGTGGTGGCTGAGGCTTGTGATCGCGTCATGATCATGTACGCGGGCCGCATCGTCGAGGATGGCACTGTCGCCGAGATCTTCGCTCAGTCTAAGCACCCATACACCAGACTGCTGATCGACTCGATCCCGAACCCGGCGAACGGCAAAAAGATGATCCGGCCCATTCCCGGCGATCCCCCCAACTTGGTGAATCGACCGTGGGGGTGCGCTTTTCATCCGCGTTGCCCGTCGGCCATGGGGGTCTGCGCGACCGAAGTTCCCAGCCTCGATAAGTTCGGGCGAGGACGCGTAGCCTGTCACCTTCACCGGTCCTCGCAAGAAGACAAGGTTGCAGTCCATGCCTGACACCGCCGATATCCTGCGTCTTGAGAGCCTGCAGGTCCATTTTCCTATCCAAGGCGGGCTGTTCGACCGTGTCCTGGGCCGACCTGCTGGCGCCGTACGTGCGGTGGACGGCATCAACCTCAACATCGGACGGGGCGAGATCGTCGCCCTCGTAGGGGAATCGGGAAGCGGCAAGACGACGTTGGGCCGTGTCATCACCAAGCTTGCTCAGCCGACGGGCGGCAAGCTATTGTTCGAAGGCCGCGACATGACCGCGAAGCGCGGCTCGTCGGCATTGCGTCCTTACCGGCATCGCGTGCAGATGATCTTCCAGGACGCGTATCAAGCGCTCAATCCGCGACACACCGTGTTCGATATTGTGGCGGAGCCATTGCGGTCACTGCGGCTCGTTGAAAACAACACCCAACTTACTGAAAGAGTGAGCGAAGCCCTTGAGGCCGCAGGGCTCAATCCTCCCGATGCCTTCCTCGATCGCTTCCCGCACGAGCTGTCTGGCGGGCAGCGCCAGCGCGTCGTGATTGCCGGAGCGCTGGCCGTCAGGCCGGCGCTCATCGTTGCTGACGAACCTGTGTCGATGCTCGATGTCTCTATACGCGCACAGATCCTTCAGGTCTTGGTTGACCTACGCGACAAGCACAATATGGCGCTGCTGTTCATCACACACGACCTGCCGCTCGCGTGGTTGATCGCCGACCGAATTGCCGTCTTGTATCTTGGAAAATTGGTCGAGATCGCCAGCGCCGACGAGATCACGTTCAACCCTCGCCATCCCTATACCGTCGCCTTGCGTAACGCCACCCCGCAGATTGGCGGCAACGCGGGTCGCGCCGAGCTGCCGGCCCTGCAAGGCGAGGTTCCAAGTGCCGCGCGCGTGCCGAAGGGCTGTCGGTTCCATCCCCGTTGCCCGCTGGCTTTCGACCGTTGCAAAGCAGAGGAGCCGCCAGCCATCGAAGTGGGGCCGCAGCACATGTCTGCGTGCTGGCTGGGGAAGTGATTCATGAACGAGTTCACGAATATCGCGAAGCACACTGGACACGTCTTCGAGGGCGCGACGGAGCCGTCCGCTCGGCTAATTGCCACGGTACGCGTGATCTTCCTTTCCGCCAATGAGATCGGCACGGATGCCTTCACCCCTCTGATGCCGCTTCGTCCGGACGCTGATGACAGGGCTGCTGACCTGATGACGAACAGTGACCAACAAGTTCCGGCTCGACAATTCTTATGAGGCTGTCGCCGACGATTTCTCGTGCGACGGCCAATTGACGTCCTCGCCCTTAACTGCATTGGGCCACGGTTTTGACCCGCAAGGACCGGCATAGATCCGTCCGGCGGACTGTCCATCAGAAGCAATCCAACCAGGTACAGGAAACGTGATGCGCGATCTGAATGCCCTGCAAAGGCTCACCGGGATCGACCCCAATCTGCCTGGAAAAAAACGGAGCAGGATATCCGTCCCCGCTGATCAGGGGCGCACGGTCGACCTTCCCATCACCGTCGTCCGGCAAGGGCCAGGTCCGCTCGTGCTGTTTACCGGCGGAAGCCATGGAGACGAGTACGAGGGGCCAATCGCGCTACTCAAGCTGGAACGCGAACTCGAACCAACGGATTTGGTTCAGGGCGGCGTCATTATAATGCCCATCATCAATCCGCCGGCCGTGGATGCGGGCACACGGACATCGCCGCTCGACGGGAAGAATCTGAACCGTGTGTTTCCGGGCAAGGAGGACGGGTCCGTAACGGATCAGATAGCTTATCTCATCACCGAGGCGGTCCTGCCGCACGTCATTGCCGTTCTGGACCTTCATGCGGGCGGACGCTCAAACTCTGCGGTTCCAAGTGTCATGGCGCATACTTTCGAGGATGAGAGGCGTACGCGTGCGACAATTGACATGCTGCGGGCGTTTCGGGCGCCGATGGCGATTCTGATCAAGGAATACGACACCAATGGCGTGATCGACAAAGGCATGCTCGACACGACGGCCGAGGAGATGGGCCTTCTCTTCGGATGCGGCGAGCTCGGTGGCGTGGGCACGTCGACTCCCGAAACAATTGCTGTGGCTGAGACGGGTATTCGGAACATCATGAAGCATTTCGGCCTCATGCGCGGCCAGTTGGAAACCGCGGCTTGGCTTGGGAAGAAGCGCAGCAGGCTCGTCGAGGCACTAAGCTATCGGCACTACGGTTGGGCGACTTGCGACGGAATTTTTGAACCCTTTGTCGAAATCGAGGAGCCTGTAGAGGAGGGCCAACCCATCGGACAAATTCATCCGCTGGAGTGGGATAGCCGCGGGCCTTCGGTGCAGCATGCACCGGTTGCAGGACTGGTGTTTTGCCGCTGGGCGTTTGGGCGGATTCACCATGGGGACGACGTCGTGGTTATCGCGAATGAGTCACGGCGCGCCTGAGTTCGCCCACACAAGCCGCTTGCACGAGATGCTGATCAGGAAATGAGGAGATAAAGGATGGCTGCATTTGCACCGGGTGAATATCGGGATCGCGTAAAGAAAGTCAGTATCAAGATGCAGGAGAAGGGCATCGACACTCTGGTCGTTCTGAACGAAGCCCACATGTGTTATCTGACCGGATATGAAGGTTTTTCGGACTATGTGCCGCAGGCGGCAATTCTGCGCGCCGGCGACATTGATCCAATCCTCATTTTTCGGGAAATAGACATCCATTGCGCCTATCCCACCGTCTATCTCGACCAGAGCCGCATCGAATGGTACCCGGAAAGCTATATTGGCACTGCTGCTCGCTCTCCATGGGAGGTGATTGGGAACCGGATTCTCGCAGTCGCGCAGGGCGGTCGGATAGGCATCGAGCTGGGCGCCAAGGGTTTCTCGCATCGCGACTACGAATGCCTGACACATGCGCTTGGCGGCCGTAAGGTTGAAGACGCCACTCCGGTGATGCCGAACGTCACCATCAAGAAATCGGCCGCTGAGATTAAATATATTCAGGACGCAGCCCGCATCGTTGATCGGGCGCTGACCGCTGGTGCTGATAAGATCGCCGTTGGTGTCAGGGAGTGCGACGTCGCAGCGACGGCTATGGAGTGTTTGATAAGAGGGACTTCCGGGGTGGGCGGTGGGCCGGCTGAAGTCATAATGTCGGTGACGCCCTGGTCTCAGGCACCGCATCTCAGATGGACCGACCGGCCATACGAAAGGCAGCGGCAAACCAACTTGGAGATCGCTGCATTTGTTCACCGCTACTACTGCCCATTGTCGCGTACCGTGTACCTCGGCACACCTCCAGAGCGGTACAAGTATGTGCACGAGGCCGTGCTGGCGGGTTTCACCGCTTCACTCGCTGCGGTCAAGCCAGGCGCCCTTGCGAGCGATGTTTACCGTGCGTTCATAAAGGCGTTCAAGCCGAGTGGCATCCGCAAGGAGTCACGCATCGGGTATTCGCTCGGAATTGACGCCAGTGACGGCGCCTTCAGCCTTCAAGACGATGACAATACCGTTTTAGAAGCGGATTTCGTCTTCCACCTCCTCATCGGGGTCTGGGAACGTGAGGACTCTTACATTTTCAGTGAAGCCGTCCGCGTGACGCCCAGTGGTGCAGCGACCTTCACTGAGGTACCCCGTGACATGATGGTGCGCTGACAAATTTGCTTTCTTCAGGATGTTTTCGTCTACATTTCCGCTATCGAACGAGCGGCCCTCTCGACCTTCACTGAAGGGCCAGAAGCGGGTTCGTGGCCGTTTGGCCGTACCGCCGTGCCCGTGATTGATCCCGGGGACCGGCAGTTTGCACAACTTGAAGGCGAAGTGCCAAATCGCCCATTCGCCGCGATTGCTTGTTTTCGCTGAAATGCACCCACGTCACTAAAACGTCCGGTGAAGCCAGCGCTTGCCGTGTCTGAGGGACTGAGGACGGGCGTTGGTTTGCCTGCTTCAACTGATTACCCTTGCGGACTGACCAGGAGGTGCGAAATGCGTCTTGAAGAATATGTCGCCTACGACGCCACAGGACTCGGCGTGCTCGTGAAAGCTGGCCATGTTAGTCCGGCCGAGCTCGCTCGGCTCGCACGCGAGGCCTGCGCCCGTGTCAATCTTAAGATCAATGCCGTGATCGAATTTTACGACGACGCGGAAACCGTCGCTGGTGTAGATGGCGGCGTGTTCCAGGGGGTCCCTTTCCTTCGGAAAGACATCGGCGCGAGCGAGCGCGGTAGGCTCCAGGAACGCGGCAGCCGTCTATTCATTGGGTACCGCCCGGCGACAGAGAGCTACTTCTTCCAACGAGCGAGGGGAGGTGGCCTCCGGACACTGGGCCGGACGGCCACTCCTGAATTGGGCGTCGCGAGCGTCACGGAATCCGTTCTCAATGGCATCACCCGTAATCCCTGGAACCTCGAACTATCGCCTGGCGGCTCTTCGGGAGGCGCGGCGGCGGCGGTCGCTGCCGGCATCGTGCCCATTGCACATGGTGGAGATGGTGGCGGCTCGATCCGCATTCCGGCAACGTTCACGAATCTCGTGGGCCTCAATCCGTCAAGGGGCCGGATTTCCGGTGGTCCAAACGGGCAGGACGCCAGTTTCGGCCTCTCGCGCAATTTCGTCCTTTGTCGTTCAGTACGTGACATGGCAGCAGCCCTTGATGTGTTCTCCGCAACGTTCCCTGGCGACCCCTTCGCAATTCGCCAGGCGGATCGGCCTTATGTGGAGGAGCTGAAACGCTCCACGCAGAAACTGAGGATCGGTGTCGCACTTACCAAATGGGGAGATTGGAACATCGACCGTGATGTACTTCGCGCGGTCTCACGTTTGGCAGAAATCTTAAAAAGCATGGGGCACGACGTTTGGGAGATGGTGCCCCCATGTTCCGCGGCCGACTATGTGGAGGTTCTGCTCGGTCTGAAGTTCATTGACGTTCCAGGCCTTGAAACCGCTGCCGCCACACTGGGCCGCACGATTGGCCCGGACACGCTGGAGCCCGTGAATCTGGCGGCCTACTTGGCGGGAAAGGATCGACCTTTGTCGGACGCCGGAAAAATGTTCGAACTCATAAGGAAGCTCCGCGTAGACATCGCCGAAGCCACGGCCACATTCGATCTGCTGCTGACGCCGGTCATGCCGATGGTTTCAATGCCGCACGGCCTCTACTCTCCGAGCAATGACAGCTATTCGGTCCGTTCTTGGGTGGAGATGGATGCGGCGACCTGCATGTACCTCATCGCGTTCAACATTACCGGCCAGCCGTCCGTTTCCTTGCCCGTTTTTCAAAGCGAACAGGGCCTGCCCATAGGTGTTCACATCGTCAGTCGGTTCGGGGATGAGGCTACGCTGGTCCGCATCTCCCGCGACCTGGAGGAAGCGCTTCCGTGGGCGTCGCGGCGGCCGCCGGTCTTTGCAGGGAACCCCGAGTAACATCGACTGTGAACTGCAGACGGTCAAGCGGCGCCGAGGATGGTGAGCTTTGGAAGGTAGAAACTCCATCTTGCAAAAAATCGCTGATCTGTGTTCCAGATGGCAATCATGTTCAGATGTGGTCATCATCGCAAATGGGAGCGAACCCTCATGGCCCATCAGGCAAGACGATGGAGGGCGCGTCGAAAGACGTTGCTCCGCTTAGCAAACGCAGCGGCCCGGATCATGCCCCGCTGAGTAGATGCTATGGGGCGAGCGGCAAGGGTGTGGATCTTTCGGCAGGGCGGCGCGATCTGGCAGCGACGAGGATGTCGAGTCTGGCGTTGTGCCCGGTCATGTCGGGCGAGCGATAGAGCCCGTGCCGAACATGTGGAGCGTCCCACCGACCCGCAAGCATGGCGGCCATCGCCGAGTGCCGGAGCAGATTGGTGCCCTTCGAGGACAAGACGATGCCGGCCGCTCGAACGCTCATCCGCTCATCGGAAAACCTGGAACGGTGGATCCGGTGAGCGGTCGGAACCGTGCGTTCTCCGTGAGGAACAGCCGGTCGCAAGCCGCTCGAAGCCGGCGCTGCGTTTGCGGCCGAAGGCCCAGTCGACCCCGCCCTGGGCCCGGTCGACTCCCGAGACGGCCGGCTAAGATGGCCAGAACTACTGTGTTGGAACTCAAGCGCTCGGCCATGGTTTTCGGTCCCGGATGATGGCGTTGAGTATGGTCAACAGCTTTCGAGCTGTTGCAATGATGGCAATGATCTTCGGCTCGCCCTTGGCGACGAGCTTACATAGAAAGCCTTGAGCACGAGGCTATGCTTGGATGCCACCGGCGCATCCGTGGAAACGGCGGCGCGCATGCTTGCCGCGCCATTTTCCGGACTGATGCGTAACTGCGCTAGGCCGGCAAGCGATGTTCTTCGCCAATTCCGTCTATTTAAAGCCGAATATCTGGCTCTTTCACGATACTCATGAGCCCGTTCGAGGCGAGTCGCCCTTCGAACTCAAGGGAGCCGTTTATTTCGGAAACCCGAACGCAAGCGGAGGAGACGAGGCAGGCGAGATTCTTCCATACTCTTGAGCCGGCTTACGTTTCGAGTGTCAGGCCCATGGGACGGAAGCGGGACAGGCAAAACGCTTCGCGTGGTTCCGGAGGTCCGATGCGTTCTGGTCCGGTTGAACAGCTCTACCATCCTTACCAAGCCGTCCCGAGGCGGCACGCTAAGCGGCCAAAATGATCTGATGAACCTCGAATGCGGCTATTAATGAGATCCCCATGGGGAGGCACGAGGGACGACCGTCGTCATTCGATGTAACATGCTCTCGTGTTCAGCTGTGTCCAACCAAAGACGTCTATGTGCGAAACCCGGTACACTATTCAGCCGGCGCGGCGCCAAACACATGGCTGTCTCCCCTTGTTCGCACAATCTCGTCGGTGGCACGCCGATTGCAAGGGGCTCCGTGTAAGCGTGCGGGGCCCCTTTCGATTACCCTATGTAATTGAAAGGATCACCGCTAGCTTACGCGCGGTTGCGACGGCCGCGACATGCTGGCGCGCGTGCTGCCGCCCAAGCCGCTTCGACGAGCATGCTGCGGGCATGTTCACGTCCCTGCTTGGTGATCCGTCCACGATAGGCAGGACCTGGCCCGGATTGCCTGACGCTCGGATTCAGCCCGAGATAGCTGACGAGCTTTTGCGGCTCATCAAAACGGGTCACATCCGCGATCGCTGCCTTCATTGCCAGCGCGACGTCATGTCGACGCCGGGGATGGTCATCAGACGCCTCACGCCTTCATCTCCAAGAGCCGAGCTAACAAGATCGCGCTCGATAACCTGGAGGTCGTCGACCAGTCGATCGAACGATCGAACTCGCGCAAGTGCCGATCGATAGCGAGGCCTTGAGAACAC
The DNA here is from genome assembly GCF_003997585.1 of Mesorhizobium sp. M5C.F.Cr.IN.023.01.1.1. Lineage (NCBI taxonomy): Bacteria > Pseudomonadati > Pseudomonadota > Alphaproteobacteria > Hyphomicrobiales > Phyllobacteriaceae > Mesorhizobium > Mesorhizobium sp. M5C.F.Cr.IN.023.01.1.1. The sequence continues at coordinate 27,129 of NZ_RZSU01000083.1, forward strand.
GACCGACCGCTGCTCGGCGTTCGATCGCCGCACGAGTCGCCACGGCGGTCGCAGATTGTTCCTAATCGGCAAGTATCGGGAACGGTGTGATCGACCAATCGATTAAGTCGACGGCATGTTGAAGCATCGCCTGGGTCTCAGCCAAGCTAGGTGAAACGGCGGTGACATATCCGAGGTAGTCTCGGTAATCGCCTTTCCTGATGATCGGCGTCTTGGCTTTAACATACAACTTGACTTCGGCCACACCTGGTACAGCAGCTGACCGACTGTCGCCACCGATCCAATCGAGGGTGCCATCACGATCAGGAACCAGGATCCGCGCAGCCGCTATGTGCGAATGCCTTCGGCGCAAGTCCCATTCGTCTCCGATGACAAGTTTGATGTGCTCGGTGACGAGATCGACATCGTAAGCCAGCTTGACCAATTGTGGATCGGGGGCGCCGGCAAGACGCGGATTGACTTCAATGACGACTGGCCCACGCTTCGTCCACCGGAATTCAATGTTGGTTGGCCCCCACCCAAGATCGAGAGCTCGCAAACAGTTCAGCGAAACATCGGCGATGCGCTCATGCTCGTCATCATTCAGAGGAGCCGGGAAGGTCGTCTCTCGAAAGAGGAAATGCGGTGGCGGGCCAAACTCAGAAGCGGTAACTCCTATGACCTCATTTCCCATCATCTCGGCGCAATAATAGGGGCCTTGTGCGAATTCTTCGATCAACATCCTAGGCGGAGACCGCCACACGTGCTGTTCGCCCGAGAGATAGGTCGCATGTTGTGCTAACTCGTCGATGTTGCGGCACAATCGGACACCGCAGCTGCCGCTGCCTACGGCTGGCTTAAGAATTACAGGCAGGCCGATCTCCGCGGCTGACCTTTCTACGTCCGTCGCAGTCGCTGCCACGCGGTAAGCAGGTATAGGAACGCCGGCCTCGCGGAGGAGCTGACGTTGAGCGAATTTGTCGTTGCATCGTTCAATTGATGCGGGGTTAGGCCCCGGTACATCGAAGTAGCGGCAGAGCTTACCGACCGTCGCATAGACCGACTCGTCGAGGAGTGCAAAGCCAGTAATGCCAGCAATGTCATAGGTCTCACGCAGCCGGGAACATTCGCGGATCAGCGCATCGAGATTGCCTGTATCGACACGGACTGTCTCTATGCTCTCTGCCACAAGATAGTCGTAACTAGCTGGATCAGCCGAGAGGGTAATTGGATGAAGGCCAAGACGCTGGGCCGTTTGGATGTATAGCAGACCATTACCCTTATGACCTTCAACGAGGACAAGCGCTCTTCTCGCCATTGCGTTTGACTCCGAAATTGTGTGCTGTGGGTCGTCCTGACCGTACCAAGCATTTGCTGTGCCAACGGGCAAAATCATCTAAAAACAACAGGATGCCTCCCATAGTGTGATATCGCGTGACTTACACCGTCGTACATGATGATGATGTGAATGTGCGGATACCGACGTGATGCTGGCCGTCCTTCCGATCAAAATCCGGCCACCGTTCGGATTTGAAACCGTGCGCGATTTCATCAAAGACAAGGATGGGGCGAAGATGGACGCCCTTGTTGTGAGGATCGACGTTTCGCAGGAGAGGCTTGAAGCCGAGGTGAGCAAGTCGTCGTGTCGCGCTTGCGCCGAGCCTTGTGGCGTTGGATGGAACCGGCCGCTTGTGGAGGGCCGAATCGGCGGTTTGCGCCGCAGGCTTGCCAATACCATTGGTCAAGCCGGACTAGGTGCGCTCCTTTGCCGATGCACTCGGCAAGCGCGCCAAGACGAACCCGATGGCACGGCGGTTGCCTGCGTCGCCCCAGCAACCGGCGTCGATGCTCGGCGCTGCCCCGACGACCAGGTCAGGCGGTTGGGCCGAGCTGGGTGGCAAGACGCCGGCAGATCAGGGCCATGATCGTGGGCAAGGAGGCAGGCGTGAAGCGTGCTCTCATCCGCCAACTCAAAATGAGGATCGCGCGCATGCTCATCGTCAGGGCGGGTGGTGTCGAAGTACAGCTGATCGTGATCATTGATCTCCGGCTCGAGTTGGACCGTATATTCGAGTTGCTGGCGAAACGGCGTGATTGCATAGCTAAGATACTTTGATGGAATCGCAAGTGGCGCACAAGCGGCCGGGAAATCGCTTCATTCACGACAAGGAGTGTTGGCCAAGAAGAATATCGCGGTTCGCGATATAGGACTTCGACCATTCTGGGACAAGCTGCGTTTCAAGGCGTGGAGTACTTTGCTTTAGGAAACTTGGTCTTTCGAAGTTAATGAGGCTGTGGCGGCGTCGGCCGCCTTCTGCTGTGCGACCATGCGCTTAACCAGGGCGAGGAGATCGCGTGTCGTGTCGTGCGGCAAAGCGGCCACAAGTTTTGCCAGTTGAAGACGGTCCTCGGCTTCCTCCGGCGTCCGGCCCCAAAGATGAGGAGCAGCCGCAAAAAGCATTTCGATGGGCATGAAGCCGAGGATTTCACAGAGATGGATCATACGAGTAACGTGCATTTTCGAGAAAGCACGTTCGTATCGACCATAAACCGGTACTGATAGACCAAGCAAAGGTGAGAGATCCGCGCGCGTCAGACCTTCATCCTCGCGAGCCTTGCGCAGGAAAGCGGCAATCTTCTCGTCCATTTCGCCCAAGGTCGTGATGCCGTCAAAGCCCGGACGTCGATAAATTGGCTTATCAATCTCCGGGTCGGTCGTTTCCACCAACCCCTTTGCACTTTTATAGGTACTCATATCCCGAGTCACAGACCCAACCCCCCTAAATGAAAACCCGCCCACGGGGCGGTACTATGCACCAAATTGA